>JAFPBJ010000223.1 GCA_017390525.1 Lachnospiraceae bacterium
GATAACAAGGTAATTATTAATCTTCCTGTTACGGTTTCTATGTCAATGCCTCATGTGTACGCAAGTCAGGTAGAATATATGTCTACTCATTTAAAATATCGAGAAAATGTAATTGTATCCCTTCATCCACACAACGACAGAGGCTGTGCCATTGCTGATTCAGAGCTTGGCTTGTTAGCAGGTGGTGATAGAATTGAAGGTACTTTGTTTGGAAACGGAGAACGTACAGGTAATGTAGATATTATCACTCTTGCAATGAATATGTTCTCTCACGGTGTTGATCCTAAGCTTGATTTTTCTAACCTACCAGAAATCACTGAATTATACGAACGTGTCACTCGTATGCATGTATATGAACGTCAACCATATTCAGGTGCTTTGGTATTTGCAGCCTTCTCTGGCTCTCATCAGGATGCCATTGCAAAGGGTATGAATTGGAGAAAAGAAAAGAATTTAACAGAATGGACTGTTCCATATTTACCAATTGATCCTATGGATGTTGGTCGTGAATACGATGGAGATGTGATTCGTATTAATAGCCAATCTGGAAAGGGTGGTATTGGATATTTATTAGAGAAAAAATATGGCTTCCAGCTTCCTGCAAAAATGAAGGAAGACTTCGGTTACACTGTAAAAGGGAAATCAGATCATTTACATAAAGAGCTTTCTCCTAGTGAGGTGCTTACAATTTTCCAAGACACCTATGTAAATATTGATGCTCCAATTAAATTAGTAGAAGTACATTTTACTCAGGTACCAGGAAAAGGTATTGAAACGAAGCTTACTATTGAAAGAAACGGTGTATTAAAGCATTATTCTGGTGCTGGAAATGGTCGTCTTGATGCTGTGAGCAATGCGATTATGAAGCATTTTGATATTGACTATTCTATTATTTCCTATGAAGAGCATTCCTTACAGCTTGGTTCTAATTCCCAAGCCGTTGCATATGTAGGAATTGAAACAGAAGATAAAAAGGTAACCTGGGGTTCAGGAATTAATGATGATATTATCGACGCTTCTGTACTTGCATTAATTAGTGCAGTAAATCGTAGCCACAAGGCTTAATATAGAAAAGCAAACAAAAGACCGAGAAATTTTTTAAAAATTTCTCGGTCTTTTGAATAACATTGGTAAGATCGGATATACTATTACTGTTCTAAGTTATCGTTCTACTTTAGAACAAATAATGTATGCTCTTTTCTTTAGACTCCCCCTCTACGAAGAAAGGAAATACTTATTTATCCTCCCCCTTTTGAAGCAGCGTTATGCTGCTTCTTTTTGTTTCGTAAAAACATCTACAAAATGCAAAAATACCCATATAATGACTGGTACCACTAAATCCACAAACATCATTGCAAGAAACTTATCACTTCCAATTATTGCAAGATAAATTGTGAAAATTATACTTGCTACAATAATAACAATTCCCAAAATTGCCATAACACGTTTTAGTATACTTGGCGATTTCTTTTCTTTTTCTTCCACTGTCATTCTCCTTTTTCTAATCCTGTTTTATTTTCTCAAGATACTCTTGTATGGTGCTTTCATAGCCCTGTTTCGTTGGACGAAAGAACTGAATCCCTTGCACTGCATCCGGTAAATACTGTTGTTCTACATAATGATTGTTAAAATCATGGGCATATTGATAGCCTTCATGTCCTAACTCTTTCGCTCCCTCATAGGACGCCACCTTTAAATGATTTGGCACTTCTCCTGTCTGTTCCTTTTGCACTAAATCTAGCGCCTCATTAATGGCTAAATAAGATGCATTACTTTTCGGTGCACATGCCACATAAATAGCAGCTTGCGCTAGCAAAATTCTTGCCTCTGGCATCCCCACTCTTTCCACTGCTTGGGCACAGGAAACAGCAACTGTAATAGCATTGGGATCAGCAAGTCCTACATCCTCCGAGGCACATATCATAATTCTTCTAGCGATAAATGTAACACTTTCTCCCGCATGTAACATACGAGCCAAATAAAATACAGTAGCATCTGGATCAGAGCCTCGCATACTTTTTATAAAAGCCGATATAGTATCATAATGATTGTCCCCATTTTTATCATAGCGAAGGGCACGCTTTTGAATACATTCCTGTGCCACCTCAAGAGTAATAGTAATCTTTCCATTTTCCTTTGGGGTAGTTAATACTCCAAGCTCTACTGCATTTAAGGCAGTTCTTGCATCCCCCTGTGCCATATCTGCAAGAAATTCTAGGGCATCCTCTGCAATTTCTGCATCAAAGCTTCCCATTCCCTTTTCTTTATCATAAACGGCTCGCTTAATTAATTCCTTTATATTATCTTTGGAAAGAGGCTTAAGTTCGAATACATTGGATCTTGAAATCAACGCACGATTTACCTCAAAGTATGGATTTTCAGTAGTCGCTCCTATTAAAATAAGAGTCCCATCCTCTACAAAGGGAAGTAAATAATCCTGTTGTGCTTTATTAAACCGATGAATCTCGTCTACAAATAAAATTGTTTTCTTTTGATACATCCCACTATTTTCTTTTGCCTCTTTTACCACTTCTTCCATATCCTTTTTTCCTGAAGTTGTGGCATTAATCTGCTTAAAAATCCCACTTGTTGTATTGGCAATTACCTTTGCTAAGGTGGTTTTCCCCGTTCCTGGTGGACCATACAAAATAATAGAGCCTATTTTATCTGCTTGAATCGCCCGATATAACAGTTTATTTTTCCCTATAATATGCTCCTGACCTACTACCTCGTCTAAAGTAGTAGGTCTAAGTCTTTGCGCGAGAGGAGATTCCTTTTTTTGATTTTGTTGATGCATATATTCAAATAAATCCATTTAAATTCCTCTTTCTTTTATTTCTTCATTCTCTTTTTGTTATTTTTTTGATATACTTTATACTATACTAGGTAATTGCGAAACGCCTAAAAAACTTATTTTAGTTGTACAAAATATACAATTCCATAAGCAGGTACTTTGTACCCGTCGGCACTTATGCGTCGTATTTTGACGCATTATGTGTCGCTACGAGGTACAACGTAGCGCGAGCGTGCCTGCGTTGGTTTGTATTATTTTATACAACTATAGTAAATATAAGCTGCGTTTCGCAATTACCTAATTATATAATACTTATGAAAGGAGTAGCTTTATGAGTCAAACAAATCAATTACCACAAGATCCTATGATTTTACTTAGTTTTCTTAACACTAAGCTTAGAGATTTTTATCCTTCCTTAGATGCATTATGCGAAGACCTTAACGTATCAAAAGAAACTATTATTTCTAAGCTAAGCACCATTGATTATGCCTATGATGAAGCATTAAATAAATTCGTCTAACTCATTTGTTCATCAGCAATATATCCATGCTTTTCTAACATATCAGCATATAAATTAGCAATATCCGGATCAAAATGACTGCCAGCACTAGCTCGTAATTCAGCAATGGTATCCTTTAAAGACATAGGCTCTTTATATACTCTAGAATGAAGCATTACATCTACAGAATCAATGATACAAATGATTCTTGCTAATTTGGGAATTTGTCGACCTTTTAAGCCACTTGGATACCCTGTTCCATCCCATCTTTCATGATGATACAAAATATCGTCAGCAATTTGTGCTAGTTCTGGTGAGGATAAGGCTATTTTATATCCATTTTCAGTGTGGCCCTTCATAATCTCAAACTCTTTATCATCTAAACGAGAAGGCTTCATTAAAATTTGGTCTGGAATAGATAATTTACCAATATCATGAAGGAGAGAAAGTAGCTCTAGACGACTGATTTCTCCTTCGTTTAACCCCATTTCTCTACCAAGCCAGGCTGCCATAATCTTAGTCCTTCCACTATGAGTTTCCGTTTCGTAGCTACTTTGTCCTAATGCTTTAATCAAGGAATCCACATAAGAGCTTCGCATACTTTTACTTTCAAGTATTTTCTTTCGTCTCATATTATCATTGGCTTCATGAAATACGCTACGACTATCATAACACTCAAAGGACTTAGATGCAAACCCAAAGGAAATACTAAGATTCTTTTTGTCATCATGATATTCATCACAAGCAACGCGAATCTTATCTACCACCTCTTTTGCCTCTTTGATTCCTTTATTCCTTAAAACCATAGCAAATTCATCCCCGGCAAGTCTAAATATGCTATCCTCTTTCCCTGCAAAGCGTTTTAAAATATTTGTAGTTTCTACCAATAATTCATCCCCCACAGCAAAGCCCCAAGTATCATTAATTAGTTTAAAGCCATTTAAATTACCAACAATAATACTAAAAGCAATGTTTTCCTCATCTAATTTCTTAAACTCGCGATTTAACACCTCTCGATTATAAACACCAGTTAGCACATCATGGGTATAAAGGTATTCCTGCTCCTTTTCTCGCTTCCTAGCCTCAGTAATATCCTTTAGCATGATTAATCTTCCAATTTGTTTTCCAGTATCCTCAGCAATCAACCGGTCTGAAACCTCATACAGTCTATTTTCCCCTTCTACTACAAGGGAAAGCTCTACTCCATTGATACTTTCCTGATACTCTAAAATTCCTAGCCAATCTCTTAAAACAACCTCATAGGAAATAAAAGAAGCTTTTTTTTCATAGGCTACAATGCCCTTATGATAAAAATTAGAAAAAACTACATTTCCTAATTTATCAAGAGCAATTACTAAGTCCTCTGTATTATGAAATACCACCTCTAGCATTAATGCGTCCATTCGCACTGGTGCCGATTCAAAGGCAATGGCATACATCACAACATTTCCAATCACATAAGCAATGACTTGTCCATACAATTCAGAATCTAGTCCACTTAAGGAAAGAAGTGCACTAAATAGCATTGGTAAAATAACTCCCAAGGAAAAAATTGCAATATTTCTTCTAAGCAAAACTGCAGAATTAAGATAATGCTTTAATAAAGCAACTAAGCTCCATATCCATATGATGTAACAAAATATCACATAAATATTACAAATTAATCCATTATCTAAGGTGTAAAGTCCTGTATAATCTAATAAACCACCTGGCAAATTTCCCATTGGAATAATAGCCCTGGCAAATAAATGATGACTTCCATTGGTAATACAAGCAAGTGCTGTTACACCAGGTACCAAGCACAATAGCAAAATTTGATACCATTTAAAAGGCTGCTTCTTACGACAATAGGTATAAACAAATATAAGCTGTAAAATTGGCAAAAAGGCTTGTATAGGAAATTGTAGTAGCAAACACATCACGACATGTTTAGGCTCCTTTACCCACAAGGATAGCTCTACACAAAACGCCATCCACACATCCATACATAGCATAACAGCAAATATGCGTCTGCCGATTAATGCTCTCCTATTATAATATAAACAGCCTATACAAACACAGGATAAAAGAATTAGTAAAAAAAAGATTAAAATAAATACTTCGTTTCTCACATTCTTCCTCCTTTGCTGTATAGGCTTCGCATATTCCTTATGAAAGCAATCCTAATTTTTGCATCAA
>JAFPBJ010000224.1 GCA_017390525.1 Lachnospiraceae bacterium
ATTTCATTTTCTGCAGCATCAATAATGTCGTGGGCTTTTATCATATCTAAGGTTTTAGGAATCTCAGCGTGGAGAGAAATCATAACTCGCCCTGGGCCGTAATCGTGCACAACCATATCATGAATTCCTACAATTTCTCGATATTTTAAAATGGAACTTTTAATAGCGGCAACAAATTCAGGCTTTGGAGGCTGGCCAAGTAGAGGTTGCAAGGTATCCTTTGCCGCATCAAAGCCTGCCTTTAATACTAGGATAGAAACAATGGCACCAATGAAACCGTCCACGTTCTTGTTAGTAAGAGCGTGAAAAATTAATCCCACTAATACAGCTGAGGTGGCAACACAGTCGCTTAAGCTGTCTAGGGAGGTTGCCTTCATGGTTTCGGATTCGATGGTAGCTCCTAATTTTTTATTAAATAAAAACATCCAGAATTTTACGAGTACAGACAGGACAAGGATAATAATTGAGGCAAGCTGAAATGTGGTATTTACAGGATGTATGATTTTTTCTACAGAAGATTTAAATAATTCAAAGCCCATAAGAATAATGGCAATGGAGACGAATAGTCCTGATATATATTCAATTCTACCATGACCATAAGGATGGTCTAAATCGGCTGGTTTTCCTGCCATACGAAATCCGATGAGTGTAACCACAGAGGAAGCAGCATCGGATAAATTGTTAAATGCATCCGCAATAATTGAAATAGAAGAGGTAATTACACCAGCAATAAATTTTGCAACGCATAGCATAATATTGCAAAAGATTCCCACAGCTCCAGCTAGTGTGCCATACCTTTGCCGTACCTTTAGATTTGTAATATTATCAGCATCTTTTATAAATAATTTTACTAATAACTGAGTCATAAGCATTGTTCCTTTCAATCATCTTTACGATAGAGTCAAAATAATTCTAATTTAAACAGTATAGCATGAGTATAATAAATAGGCAAGAAATGTTAGGTTCGAACTAAGAAATCGTACTTTCAAGTTGTGTTATTAGCTATTTTCAGTTAAAATAGAAGGATGGAAAAGTAAATTAATTAGAAATGGAGAATAGTATGAGTTTTCAAATCATTAGCGACAGCTCCTGTGATTTGCCACAGGACATTATAAATAGCAAGCAGATTCATGTAGTTCCTTTTTATTTATCCTTTGATGGGGAGAATTATAAAAAGGAAGGAGTAGAGATTGAGGTTCGTGAGTTTTACCAAAACATGGTGGACCAGCCAGGCGTGTATCCTAAGACCTCTATGCCTTCTACTCAAGATTATATTGACGTATTTGAACTATATGCAAAGCAAGGGATTCCTATGATTTGTATTTGTATTTCTACTAAATTTAGTGGCTCCTATAATTCGGCTATGACAGCCAAGGAAATGGTGCTAGAGGATTATAAGGATGCCCAGATTGCAGTCATTGATGCCACAGTAAATACAGTACTACAGGGACTTTTAGTGCTTGAGTTGGTGAAAATGAAAGAAAATTCCTACACCTTTTCTCAATCGGTAGAAGCCATTGAAACACTGAAAACCACTGGAAGAATTATTTTTACTATTGGAAGTGTAGATTATTTAAAAAATGGTGGAAGAATTGGAAAGGTAATGGGAATTGCAGCAGGAGTGCTTAAGATTCGTCCTTTGATTCTGCTAAAAGAGGGAGAAATTTTTCCTCTAGGAATTGCTAGAAAAAGAGAGAAATCAAAGCAAATGGTGTTAGAACAGGTGAAAAAATATTTTGCTGACTCAGGGGAAAATCCAGAGGATTATGAGATTTGTGTGGGCTATGGCTATGATAAGGAAGAGGGAGAAGCGTTTGCAAAGGAATTTGAAGAGTCATTAGCACAATACAGTAGTAAAAGGGAAATCAAGGTATATCAAATTGGTGCAGCGATTGGGGTGCACACAGGTCCAGAGCCAATTGGTGTGGCATTTATTAAGAAGTATGATAAATAATAGAAGGAGAAGAGAATATGGAGCAACAATCAGGTAGTGTATTAGTGGTAGGGGGAGCTGGATATATTGGCTCGCATATGGTTTATAGACTAATTGAGCAGGGAAAAGATGTGGTGGTAATTGATAATTTATCTACAGGCCATCAGGAAGCAATTCACGAAAAAGCTAGATTTTATAAGGGAGATATTTGTAATCGAGAATTTTTAGAGCAGGTATTAGAACGGGAACAAATTGAGTATGTGATTCATTTTGCAGCCAATTCCTTAGTAAAAGAGAGTACCCAAAATCCTTTAAAATATTATGTGAATAACCTTTATGGTACCATTGTGTTGTTAGAGGCATTGGTGGAGCATCATATTGATAAAATTGTCTTTTCTTCTTCGGCAGCTACCTACGGTCAGCCAGAGAAAATGCCAATTACAGAAGATATGACTACCAATCCAACCAATCCATACGGAGAAACGAAGCTTGCTATGGAGCGTTTATTTCACTGGGTAGAGCAAGCACATGGAATTCGATATGTTTCCCTTCGCTATTTTAATGCATGTGGCGCGCATGAAAGTGGGGAGATTGGAGAAGCACATAATCCAGAAACTCATTTAATTCCATTGGTGCTACAGGTGGCAAGTGGAAAACGAGAGGAAATCCAAATTTTTGGAGAGGATTACAATACGAAGGACGGCACCTGTGTGCGAGATTATGTTCATGTATGTGATTTAGCAGATGCCCATATGAAGGCAATGGAATATTTACAAAAGGGAAATCCAAGTGCTATTTTTAATCTTGGAAGCGGCACAGGCTTTTCTGTTAAGGAAGTCATTGAGGTGGCAAGAAAGGTAACGAAGCAGCCCATTGATGCAGTTGTAAAGGAGAGACGTCTAGGAGATCCTGACGAGTTGGTGGCAGCTAGTGAAAAGGCGAGAGAAATACTAGGCTGGAGTCCAAAGTATGATACCTTAGAGGATATGATATCCTCCGCTTGGAAGTGGCATAAAAATCCTCGTTTCTAAGCAATTTATTGCGAAGAGGCGAGA
>JAFPBJ010000225.1 GCA_017390525.1 Lachnospiraceae bacterium
CTCATAATATCAGCCCAGGTTTTTCTTAACTGCTCTGAATCCTCTGGTATGCTTGTCTCATGCAAAAATAAATATAGCTGTAAAAGTTCCTTTAAATCCTCTTTCTCTGCTTCTCGAATCATCTAAAATCCTCCCTATTATTAAAACATTTTACTGTGCTACATACTAATCTCCATTTCGATACACTTCCATTTCTCTCCAAGAATAGGATAATATACCTCCTGTTCTGAGTCAATTTCATTAAATCCTGCTGCCTGATAGCAATAATACGCAGCTGGATTATTTTCAAACACTCCTAAAGTTACCTTCTTCACCTTTAATAGTTCAAAAGCATATTTCAGTGCAAGCCCTAGCATTTTTTTACCATAGCCCTTACCTCGCTTGGAATTATCTACAATAACAAACCCAAAACGCAATACTTGCTTTTCCTTGTCTGCAAATCTCATAATCAAATGTCCTACAATTCCACTTTCATCAAAGGCAGTCATTGGATAAAAATCATCCATATTTTCACAATCCCCATTACATTCCATATACTTTTGATTCATATCTGCTTCCGTAATTGGAAATGAAGCATATCTGTCAGCACACCATTGCCTGAAAGCTTTTTCATCTTGAATCCAGCTTACAATTGTTTTTGCATCGCAGGGTTTATAAGGTCGCAATCTTAAAGTATTAGACTCACAGTTTGTCTTTTGATTCATCTTGTATTCCATTACTTTTCCTCCTTCATCAAAAAGCTACTGTTGTTACTCCGTAATTTCAATTTGATTTCCTTCTATTCCAATTATACAACTTTCATAGTATCCATCCCCAGTTGTTCTAGGTCCACTAACAACTGGATAGCCATCGCTTTTTAATCTATTTGTAAGTTCATTGACCGCTTCCTTACTTCCCAAGCTAAAAGCGATGTGAATATATCCATTTCTTGCTAAATCTTTTTCACAATCCATCATATTTGGCCTATGCATAATTTCCAATCTTGCACCATCATCAAATGACAAAAAGTAAGAACGAAAATCTGTATTTTTGTTGTGATATCCTTCATTGGGAATAGCATTAAAATATTTGACAAAAAAATCTTTTGTCTTTTCTAAATCATTTACATACATTGCAATATGTTCTATACGCATTTTTCTAAACACTCCTTTTTTTATACTGTCGCAGCATCCAACTAATTCCATTTGACACTCGCTCCACTGTGTCTGCGAAGTGACCACCCTCGTTCCATTCTAAAGTGACCATATTCGCATTATCATCCTGTTGTAAATTCAGATACTGCTGCCTCGTATTTTCTCCTACCTGTTTCATCAAAAAATGTTTTGTCTTTTCTTCCTTTTTACCAAGGCTTAAATATACATCAGATTTTTTATTAAGAAAATGCTCAGATATATACTCTTTCCAAGCCGGGTACCAAAGTGAGCCCGAACAGCATACAGCCCCATCGAAAATATCGGTTTCATATAAAGACCAAAGCGCAAATAGTCCCGCCAAAGAATAGCCTGCAATGTATATATGATTACAGTCAGGAAACTGTTCCTTAAGGTAGGGAAGTAATTTTTCTTTTATTTCCTTTAAAAGTAGGATTCCCTTTCCAGTAAACGCTCTCCCCTTCATCCCTGCATCCGCAGGCCAAGGAGTAAGCATATCGTCCCAAGCTTCCACCATTAGTTCACAAAAAACATAGTCTTTTATTCCTGATGTTTGTAGTGCTCGTTGATATATTTCACGAACCTCATAGTTTATAAAGGATCCTGTAATATATATCACACAAGGTCCCTTTTTTCTCTCACAAAAAAATCTACATTTAAAATTAGAAAACAAACGATACTGATTCATAACCCACCACTCCTCAATTTTTTCTCTCCTTATTCTACCACATATATCAGCTTCTCACCACATATATGCACTTTCCTATTATGTAAAACTTAGAGTAAAATTATAGTTGGCAA
>JAFPBJ010000226.1 GCA_017390525.1 Lachnospiraceae bacterium
GTCGCTTCACTATGCTGTAAGCATAGTGATTGCTACGGTCCAGGTGGGACGCGTGTATTTGAACTCGCACTGGTTACACTCACTACGGCAGAGCCTACGTTCGTGTAAGTGGGCGAGCATAAATGCTCTCCCACTAACTTGTGTCAGTAAATACGATTATGTGAATTCTGCGAATTCCCAAATCGTCTTTTCTGCCCCAAGCCAGTGCTTATGGCGCTTCGCTAGCCTTTGTACAATTTACTAGCAGATATGTAAAAGGAATGGGGTGGAAGGAAATGGAAAGGTATATGAAACAAGAAATTTTTTAAAACTAGAAGTAAAACACAAGAAAGATTTTTCAAATACAAAAAAATGAAAAACGAAGTTTAGAAATGCTTTGTAGATTTTCCTTTTAGTATAAATTATTACAAAGAATGCCTTGTGGATAGTCTAAAAATCGCTTATACTATTTTTAAAACCAACGTTGAGAGAAGGTGATAATTTGAATTTAGGCATAGAGACAGAAACACTGGAATTTAAGAAGTCTACTGGTGAGTTAAAAGAAGCCATGAATTCGATTTGTGCAATTTTAAATAAGCATCAACAAGGAGAGTTGTATTTTGGTGTAAAGCCAGATGGAACACCAATTGGTCAGGTAGTTACAGAAGAATCTTTGCGAGAAGTAAGTCAGAAAATAAGCAATTTTATTAAGCCTAAAATATATCCTGAGATTCATAAGGTAGTGATAGATGGAAGAGATTGCATTCATGTGAAATTTTCTGGTAATCAAATTCCTTACTTTGCATATGGAGTTGCTAGAATTAGAGTTGCAGATGAGGATTTACCAATGTCACCAGAGGAAATTACAAATTTGCTTTTAAAAAGTGGAAGAGATGGGAATAGATGGGAAAACTTAGTTTCTAACAAATTAATTCATGACGTAGATGAAGAATTATTAAAAAAGTACACAAATCAAGCCCATGATGTTGGCAGAATAGCGATTACTTACACCGATAAAAAAACAGTTTTAAATCAACTTGAATTAACAGAAGGAGACTACTTATTGAATGCAGGTAAGGCTCTTTTTAGTGATGATTTGACACAGGATTTGCAAATGGCTATTTTTGCTACAAATGAAAGATTAACATTCAATGATATACAAAGATATCATGGTCCCGTTTTGAAACTAGTGGATATTGCTGAAAATTACATTAGGAATAATATTCATTGGAGAGTAGAATTTAAAGGTTCATTACAACGTACAGAAATTCCAGAAATCCCAATTGATGCAATAAGAGAGGCTTTACTTAACTCATTTTGTCATAAGGATTATTCGTCTGGACAAAGTAATGAGGTGGCAATATACAAAGATAGGATAGAAATCTATAATCCAGGTGCATTTCCTGATGGATTTGAACCACAAGATTTTATTGATAGACCAGAGCGTCCTATTCGTAGAAATCCTAAGATTGCGAGAATTTTATACTATTCAAAGGATATTGAAAGCTTTGGAACTGGTTTAAAGCGTATTGCAGATGTATGTAAGTCGGCTGGAGTAAGATATGAATTTAAAAAATTAAAATCAGGATTCGTTGTATGTTTTTATCGTTCTGAAGAAAAAGTGAATCAAGATACGGATAAAACAAAAAAAAGTACGGATAAAGTACGGATAAGTACGGATAAA
>JAFPBJ010000023.1 GCA_017390525.1 Lachnospiraceae bacterium
TCCTGGTTCTACCTCGCTATTAACCACTTCCATTAAGTCTGTGTATGATGGATGTAACATATGACATGCCCCTTTCTATTGTTCATTTAATTGGTTTGTGATTTCTTCTATAAATTCTTTATTGTTAGATAATTTACAAGTTTCGCACTGGATAATTCCATGTACCGTTTGTACGCATTCTTCTAAATCATCATTAACTACAATATAATCGTAATTCACCATATCCTTGGTTTCCTTTTGTGCCTGCTTCATACGCTTTTCAACCGTTTGCGCATCTTCTGTTCCTCTGCCCACTAAACGATTTCTAAGCTCCTTAGCACTTGGTGGAGTAATAAAAATCAATAACGCATCCTTGTATTGATTTTTTATATTTAATGCACCCTGTACTTCAATTTCTAGAATTACATGATGCCCCTTTTCCATTTCCTCTTCTACAAAGGCTCTTGGTGTACCATAATAATTTTCCACATACTGTGCCCATTCAATAAAGCCATTATAGTCGATTAAATTCTGAAATTCCTCTTTTGTTTTAAAGTAGTATTCTCTTCCATCTACTTCCCCTTCTCTTGGTTCTCTTGTAGTGGCAGATACAGAAAGACTATAATTATATTTTTTTATTAATTGCTTCACAACTGTTCCTTTTCCTGCGCCGGAAAAGCCTGAAATGACAATTAATAAGCCTTTTTTATTCATCTTCGTCACCTCGTATGTTCTCTGTTTCTTTTCCTTGTAACCGGCTCATAATGGTTTCCGGTTGAAGGGCAGACAAAATAATATGGTTACTATCTGTAATAATAGCTGCCTTGGTTTTTCTTCCATGGGTAGCATCAACAGCTCTTGCCTCATCCTTTGCAGCCTGTATCATGCGCTTTATTGGAGCTGCATCACAGCCTACAATGGAAACGATTTTGTCTGTGTTCACTATATTTCCAAATCCAATATTGATTAATTTCTTCACAGTTCATTACTTCCTTATTAGCCGCTGTCCTAATTATGGGATTATTCTATGTTCTGTATTTGTTCCCTTACCTTTTCAATCTCAGCCTTTAAATCGATGGCTTTATTTGATATTTCTAAATCATTAGACTTAGATAAAATTGTATTGGCTTCTCGATTCATTTCCTGAGCAATAAAATCTAACTTACGACCTACATTTCCACCTTCAAGCAAGGCTTGCCTTGTAGTCTTAATGTGGCTTCTTAAACGCACCGTTTCTTCATCCACACACACCTTGTCTGCATAAAGGGTAACTTCTGTTAAAATCCTGGCATCATCAAGAGGTTGGTCCTTAAGTAGCTCCCTTACCTTTTCTTCTAATCGTTCTTGATAGCCTTGTACACTGATTGGTGCTTGCTCTTCAATAAAATCAATGAGTTCTTCCATTTGCTCTAACTTCTTAAGCAAATCATTTCTTAAATGTTCCCCTTCTCTAGTACGAGAAGCGACAAATTCCTCTAGCGCATGCTTTAGTGCAGCTTCTATGAAAGTCCATAAATCTTCACTAGCTGTGCCTTGTTCCTCTATGGTAAGTACATCCTGGCATTTTGCCAAAAAGGAGGTCTTAATATCAAAAGGTAATTCAAATTCTTCACTGATTTGTTTGAAGCATTGCATATATTCCTTCGCCAGCTGGTCATGATACTTAAGATGATGAAGACTATCCTCGTAATCCTCATAGGAAATTGTTACATCTACCTTACCGCGACTGATTTGTTCTTTTATCTCATTTCGAATGGCAGTTTCAAAGGAGCTTAGCTGTCTTGGTATTCTAATATTAATATCATTATATCTGTGATTTACACTTTTAATCTCTATGGTAATCTTATGACTTTGGTCATCTGCTTCATAATGACCATATCCTGTCATACTTCTTAACATGGCAAAGCCTCCCTTCCCCATTCTTTCACGCATCAACTGACAATCTATAATATTATAAGTTAATTCGCAACATAAGTCAAGGGCTTAGGAGGCTTTTCCTTTTATCTCTATTTTGTTTTATGATAGCTACTTTATTGTATCTTTAGTGTAATACTCGATTTTTTATTGGTTCCATCCGTAGTCATTGCAGTAATGGTTACCTTTTTCCCTTTTCCTGCTTTCTTCAAGGTAACTTTTCCATTTTTAGAAACCGTAGCATAGCTTGTATTAGAGCTTTTCCATTTTAAGGTTTTATTTGCACTCTTTCCTGTGGTTTTTATTATGGTTTTTAAGGTAATGGTTTTTCCTGCTTTCACTGAAGTCTTCGGTGCAATCACCTTAATACTCTTTACAGCATCCTTCATAATTTTAATCTTGATGGCTGTTTTTCTACCGCTACCATCCTTAGCAGTCACTGTAATAGTAACTGTTTTTCCTGCTCCTGCTTTTTTTAAGGTAACTCTACCGAAAGCATCTACAGAGGCATACTTATTGTTACTACTTGTATAGGTTACCGCCTTATTTTCTGCATTCTTAGGAAAAACAGTAAGATTTAGCTTTACTTTTTTTCCAGCAGCTAATTTAGTCGAGGTGGCAGTAAGCGTAAGCTTTGTAACCTGAATTTGCTTTTGTGGCGTAGCTGGCTCGTGGCTTTCTGGCTGTGTAGGCTCAGTAGGTTCAGAAGGTGTAACCGGCTCCACAGGCTCAATAGGTTCAGTAGGCGTAATTGGAACAGTAGGCACAATAGGAATCACTGGAACAGTAGGCTCCTTTTCCTCTTCCTTTTGAGTATCATTTAATATTTTTGCAATTTCTTTACTTAATTTTTCTCCTAAGAAACGATACCCTGCTAAGGAAGGATGATAATTATCTGTATCTACATATAAATCAGCATTTCCATTTCCCTTTGGATTTTTTGTATTTCCATCTCCTGTAATATAGGAATTACCATTTGGATTCTTAAGAAAACCTTCTGTTAAAATTCTACCATCTGCTGCAACTGTATCCCCTGTTAGCAAATCAATATAAGGAAGCTGATATAGTAAGGCTTCTTCTCTTAATTTTTCATTTAAATCGATATGTTTCTTAGAAAGATATTCATATCCTGTGTGATGATAAAGTCCAATTATAATTACCTTTGTATTAGGAGCATTTGCTTTTAAATATGCGTGACATCGTTTTGCCTCTTCTACAATTTCTTCATTACTATATCGATCCACATCATTCGGGCCACCTTCAATGAAAATAATATCTGGATTTAAATTCTCTACTGCATACACCAATCTATCATAGAAGGTTGTATAAGCACCTTTCGTAACATAGCCAGTTCCACCAATTCCATTATTGATGCACTCAAAATCTAGCATATTACAAATCACGCTAGGATAGCCTACAATACTGTTAGGCTGATTTTTATATCGGTAAATTCCTTGCGTAATACTAGTCCCTACAAATACCGCTCTTTCCTTACTTGGTCGTTGTATTTTTGATATGGTATCCTGCTCCTGTAAATAAACACCCCAAAAAGCAAGGGTAAGCTCAATTCTAATATTTCTCTTCTTTTTCTCCTTAAATTCCACCTTAAAATTAGACCAAGTAAAAGGATTGTCTGTATAGCCCTCGTAAGAGGTAAGCTCATATCCATTTCCCTCATCTACGGAAATACGAAAGCAGGGTGAGGAACGAAATACGAATTCCTTACAATCTACTGTAAATTCAACAGCATAATTATTGTTATTACCCTTTTGATTACTTCCAATCAGATTGATTTGATTATCACTTTTTAGGGTAGAATTATAGGAGGTATATACTGGATTTACCTCGCCGTTAATGGTAACAGGCTGCCACTTATAAGGACTTGTATTTAAACTTTCCTTATATTCTGTAATGGTAGGCGGATTTGACATAATTTTCAAATCCTTTGCAACCTTCATTGCTGTTTGCTGAAGTTTACTACTTTTTACTTCTCCCGCCAAAGGATACGACCAAGTACTACCAACCCCCACCATAATTGCAGTGATAATAGAAACACCTTTTAAAAGAATTTCTCTTCCTTTTTTTCCTACACCTATTTTTTTCATACACTCGTTTCCCTTCTCATAAAAAGTAGTTCAAAGCAAATTGCGAAACACTCTTAATCCTAATTTTTGTACAACGAGCTAGAATAAGCTGTGTTTCGCAAATATTTAATCCTACTTTTTATAGCATCTCTTTTCTTAATTCTTCTCCACTTTTTGCGCTTAAGTATGCTGGTGCAATATCAAATACTGTTTTACAGCCCACTTGTCCTTCTTTATATAGACGATATGCTGCTCTTGCATAAGCTACAATTACACACGCTGTAAATTCTGGATTAGAATCTAACTTTAAGCTGTATTCAATCAAGTGATTATTTTCGCTCTCCCAACCAGTTTTACCACTGCGAAGTACAAAACCACCATGAGGAATCCCACTATGATTCTTCATTAATTCTTCTTCACTAATAAAATGTACAATGGTATCATAATCTGCAAAATAATTTGGCATTGTTTTAATTTCTTCTTCTACCTTAGCTGCATCTGCGCCATCTTCTAATACAACAAAGCACTCTCTAATATGCTTTTGTCTTGTAGTAAGCTCAGGATTTTCTCCCTTTCTTACAGACTCAAGTGCTTCTTCCACTGGAATGGTATATTGCTTTGCATTTTTTACTCCTGCAATACGACGAATTGCATCAGAATGTCCTTGACTTACACCCTTTCCCCAGAATGTATAATCCTTTCCTTCTGGTAAAATTGCATTGGCATACATTCTATTTAAAGAAAACATACCTGGATCCCAACCTACAGAAATTAAGCCAACCTTGCCCCCGTCTCTAGCTGCTTCGTCTACGTTAGCAAAATGTTCTGGAATTTTTGCATGAGTATCAAAGCTGTCTACAACATTAAACATTTTTGCATACTCTGGTGTTTGTTTTGGTAGGTCAGTTGCACTTCCTCCACATAAAATCATTACATCAATTTTATCCTTCCACTTTTCTACCTCATCAATGGAACAAACAGCTGCTGATTTTGTAAGAATCGATACATCACTTGGATTTCTTCTTGTAAATACAGCCACAAGCTCCATATCTTTATTTTGCTTAATGGCACATTCTACACCGCGTCCTAAATTTCCGTATCCTAAGATTCCAATTCTAATATTCATTGTCATTCTCCTTTGTATTTTCCTATTTCTTTTTTTCTGTTTGATTATAAGCCTTAAAAGATTTTTTCGCAAGAAAAACCACAAGAAAAAAGTAACAAAAATTTTACTACTCTTACTACCTCTTTCCTTCCCGTTTCAAAGAAAAATGGTGCTATCTTTCTTACTTTATAGTATAATACCTTTATTATAATATGAAAGGTGGATTTTACCATGGCTTTTGACGGTCTTGTGATTTCTAATTTAATATCTGAACTCAATCAAACCATTTTAAATGGTCGAATTTATAAAATATATCAGCCAGAAAAGGAAGAGCTTTTGCTGGTAATTAAAAACAACAAGGAAACCTATCGACTTTATCTTTCTGCAAGTGCTAGCCTTCCTTTACTATATCTTACCACTACAAGAAATGCAAATCCTTTAAACGCACCAAATTTTTGTATGCTACTTAGGAAGCATTTAAACAACAGTAGAATTACCAGAATTTATCAGCCTGGGTTTGAACGAATTATGGTAATGGAATTAGAACACTTAAATGAATTAGGAGACTTGTGCACCAAACAATTAGTCATTGAATTAATGGGAAAGCACAGTAATATTATTTTTGTGGATTCTGACCAGCAGATTATTGACAGTATTAAGCATGTAAATGCAGCTATGAGCTCTGTTCGAACGGTACTTCCTGGAAATTCCTATGAATTTCCACCAAACCAAGATAAGCTTAACCCACTTACCCTTACCCTAGCCCAATACGAATCAGTGATTGCACCAAAACCACTTCCAGTGAAAAAGGCACTTTATACCTCCCTAACAGGCATTAGTCCCTTTGTGGCAGAGGAGCTTTGCTACCGCAGTCATTTAGATTCTAGTCAAAGCATGCAAGCCCTTAACGACTCTGACCATGCCGCTTTGTTTGGAACCATTTTAAAGCTAGCACAGGAAATTGAAACAGAGCATTTTGAGCCAAATATTATTTATGAAAATGGAGAACCAAAGGAATTTTCCAGCATTCCTATGACCTTATATGAGGAAGCAAACCGGGTAGCCTATCCTTCCATTTCTACTGTACTAGAAACCTATTATAGCGAAAAAAATGTGGTTACAAAAATCAGACAAAAATCCAGCGATTTGCGAAAGGTCATTTCTAACGCCATTGAACGTACTAGCAAAAAATATGATTTACAGCTAAAGCAGCTTGAGGATACGAACAAACGAGATAAATATCGAATCTACGGAGAGTTAATCACCACCTATGGTTACTCCCTTGAGGATGGGATTTCTTCCTTTAAGGCACTGAATTACTATACCAATGAGGAAATTGAAATTCCCCTAGATGCTACTATTTCCCCTATGGAAAATGCAAAAAAATACTTTGATAAATATAATAAATTAAAGCGTACCTATGAAGCCCTTTCTACCTTAACACTAGAAAGCAAGGCGGAGCTTATGCATTTACAATCCATTGCCACCTCTCTTGATATGGCAATGACAGAGGATGACCTTGTAGCAATTCGTACAGAATTAATGGAATATGGCTATCTAAAAAAACGCCAGCTTTCCAAAAATAAAAAGCAGAAAATTGTAAACAAGCCTCTTCATTTTATTTCCTCTGACGGCTATCATATTTATGTAGGAAAAAATAATTTACAAAACGAGGAGCTTACCTTTAAGTTTGCCAACGGAGATGATTGGTGGTTCCATGCCAAAGGAATTCCAGGCTCCCATGTAATTGTAAAAAGAGGTCCAAATGATGTAATTCCAGACAGCACCTTTGAAGAAGCAAGTAAATTGGCTGGATATTTTAGCCAACGGCGTAAAGAGCCTAAAGTAGAGGTTGATTATACCCAACGCAAAAACCTTAAAAAGCCTACTGGAGCAAAGCCTGGATTTGTAATTTATCACACCAATTATTCTATGACTATTGAACCTATTATCTCCTCTATTACAGAATGTGAGGAATAGAAAAAACCCATTATACTTACGAAAATTAAGTATAATGGGTTTTTTATTATTTCATTTGATTTGTGAAAATACTTTTCACTTGATTGATTTCTTCTGGTGTTGCTTCCTTCGCTGGTTGATAATATTGATGTTGCTTTGCTAATTGGAACAACTCATATTGGGAAGTTTCGCATTGGTTACGAATTTGTTGTAGCTTTTGTCTTAATTGTTGATTTTCTGTTTGGCTAATCATATCGCCATAGGTTTTTAAGCTGTTGTTGATTTGTGTTAATGTATCTGCTACCATTGTTTGTTCATTCATTTTTTCATTTCCCTTCTTTTTGTAATTAACCTAAAAATGTCATTAAATCATCTGAGGTTTGCTTTGCCGACTGAGCTGACTTTTGAAAAAACTGCTTAATAGCTGGGTCTGTTGCCTCATTTGCATAATCTGTTAATTTACAATGGGAAACATTGTGGGCTAGAATTAAATGTCGCAAATTTTGTAATTCCATTTCATTAATTTTGTTCATAAAAAAACCTCCTTTTGCATACATTTTTAGTATGGCTTACAAAGAAGGTTTTTATTCCTATTATTTGTACTGTAAAATTGTATCATATAAATTTTGATACTTTCTTGCAGATTCATTCCAAGAAAAGTCTTGATTCATTCCACGCTGAATGATTTGATACCAGTGATCCTTTTCATATTGGAACACATGCTTAGCATATCGAATGACATTAAGCATATCATAAGCATTAAAGTTAGTAAAAGAAAATCCATTTCCTGTCTGAGCAATATTGTCATAAGGCACTACCGTTTCTTTTAAACCACCAGTCTCTCTTACAATCGGTACTGTACCATATCTAAGCGCCATTAACTGACATAAGCCGCAAGGCTCAAATCTTGAAGGCATTAATAATGCATCACAGGACGCATATATTTTGTGTGCTCTTTCATCAGAATAGAATAAGCTAGCGGATACATTGTCATGATAGCGTCGTTCATAATCCTCTAATAAACGCTCATATTCATAATCTCCTGTTCCAAGTACAACTAATTGAATCTTCTCATGGCATAAATCTTCTAGCACAGAATTAATTAAATCCAAGCCCTTTTGGTCTGTGAGTCTTGAGATTACACCAATCATAAAATAATCGTCTCCCACAGGCATATGAAGCTCTGATTGTAAGCAGAATTTATTTTCTCGTTTCAATTCCCGAACAGAGTTAACATCAAAATTCTTATAAATATTCGTATCTGTAGCAGGATTGTATTCCTGATAATCAATTCCATTTAGTATTCCAAACAAGCGGTCTTTCTTTCCTTCTATAATTCCATCTAATCCTTCACCGTATTCTGGTGTCTGAATTTCTCTCGCATATGCTTGGCTTACTGTGGTAATATAGTCTGCATATATAATTCCTGCCTTAAGAATACTTCCACCACCTCTAGAAGCAAGATGCTCATCTGGTAGCTGTTCTCTACTGAGTCCCACTGCACCACGTACCCAATCAAACTGTCCTGTGCCTTGATAGCACAAATTATGAATGGTCATAATAGTCTTCATATCCTTATAAAAGGGTTGTGTTGCTTTTAGTTGATTTAAATATACGGGCACCACTGAGGATTCCCAATCATGACACTGAATAATAGAAGGCTTAAACTCTATTTTTTCTAAAAATAGTAAAGCCGCCTTACTAAAGAAGCAAAACTTCTCTAAATCTGCACTCATTTGTGAATATGGTTTTGCCACATTAAAATAATTCTCATTGTCAATAAAATAATATTGAATCTCATTATAAATGAGAGTCTTTATTCCAACATACTGGGTACGTCCAGCAAATTCTATGTAAAAGCTACATATATCTGTCACTTTTTCTTTATATTCATTTCCAATACACGAATAAAATGGTAATACTACTCGTATATCATATCTATTATGGTCGCAATAATTAGGTAGGGTTCCAACTACATCTGCTAACCCACCAGTTTTTATAAATGGTACACATTCAGAAGTGATATTTAATATCTTTTCCATCTCTCTTCCTCCTGACCCTCCAACAATCATCAATCAAAAAATTTTAATAAACGAGACTATTAAAATAGCTCAAATGTATAGAAACCATTATAGCATAAATTTCCATTGATTAAAAGTAATTTTTCTGATTGCTGTTAGAAATTGTCGTTAGAAATATACACCCCGCCTAACATATATTTACGCCCTTAAACGATACTCTAATCGTAATTTGTCCGCAATCAATGCAATAAATTCAGAATTGGTTGGTTTGCCTTTTCCTGCACTAATGGTATACCCAAACATTTCCTCTAATACATCAATTTTTCCTCTATTCCAGGCTACCTCGATGGCATGGCGAATGGCACGTTCTACACTGCTTGAGGTAGTTTTGTATTTCTTTGCAATGGTTGGATATAAAAGCTTGGTAATGTAATTTAACATATTCATATCATTAATCGCCATAATAATTCCTTCTCTCATATACTGATAGCCCTTAATATGAGCTGGAATTCCTATTTCACGAATAATATTGGTTACATCATGTTCTATATCTCTTTCTAAATAATCCGAAACCTGTTTTTTTACTTCTATCCCTGCTACCGATAATTCCTTTTTGGCACGTTGTTTTTCTTTCATTTCCATAATCTGTACAATTCTTTTCGCTAGAATTTCATTAGAAAATGGCTTCATTAAGAAATATTCTGCCCCTAAATTATAGGCACATTCAATAAATCCATCTGAACCACTACTGCTGGTTAAAACCACACTAATATCCTTCAAATCAGCTCTCGCTTTAATCGCTTCTAAAATTCCGATTCCATCAATATTAGGAAGTACGGCATCAATGACTGCTACATCTGGATGTAGCTTTTCAATCTGTTCAAATATTTCTTTTCCATCTGTTCCTATGGCTACCACTTCTATGTCGCTTTGGTACTCCTTAAGCTTTATTGCCATTTCCTCTTCACTTACCTTTGAGACTCCGATTACTACCTTGATTGTTTGATTCATTTTCCCCTTTTCCTTTCTTTTTTCGTATATTTTTGTAAATATACTGCATAAATTTGTTAGGTTTTTAGAACTTTGTGAGTATTTTACCATAAAATGTAAATTTTTGCTCGTTTAGTTTTCTTAACACAATATATTTTTATGTTCTAATCGTATCTTATCTGCAATTAAAGCAATAAATTCTGAATTCGTTGGCTTTCCTTTTCCTGCATTTATGGTATATCCAAACAGTTCATCAATGGTATCCATTTTCCCTCTATTCCATGCCACCTCAATGGCATGACGAATGGCGCGCTCCACCCTGCTTGAGGTGGTATTATGAAGCTGGGCAATGGTAGGATATAGTTGTTTCGTAATGGAATTTAAAATGTCCATATCCTGAATAGAAATAATAATGGAATCTCTTAAATATTGGTAGCCTTTAATGTGGGCTGGCACCCCAATTTCGTGAATCATACGAGTTACAATTACTTCTATATCCTCTGATTCTCCTTGCAGGTCTTCTCGTTTTTTTCCATTGTCTGTACTTTGAAAGAAAACTCCTGATTTACTTTGTCTAATTAGCTTTGTAATGGAAACATTTTCAATTGGCTTGGTAATCCAAGAATTGACTCCTAGCTGCTTTGCCTGCCAGATTAAAAATTCATCTCCTTTGTTACAAAGTAAAATTACTTTAGGAACCTTCCCCTTCTTTTCCTTTATCTTTTCAAGGACTCCCAGTCCATCTACTTTTGGTAATACGGTATCTAAAAATAACACATCGCTTTCCTCTTCCTCAAAAAAACCAATAGCCTCTTCACCATCTGCTCCTTTAAATACAAGCTCCATGTCATTTTCCTTTTCAATTACTTGCTCCATTTTTTCTACCATATTTGTATTGTCATCTACTATGGCAACTCGAATTTTACTCATTTTTTTACACCCATGCTAATTGCATATTATCCTTTCGTAAATTATTTCTTAAATTGTAAATATTTGTATATTCATATTATATTGTTATTATATTTACAATTTTTGGTAATTTCAAGTTTTATTCCTCGCAATAAATGACATAACCTAACCTTTCCTGCTATGGTATCTCATAGGTAATTGCGAAACGCAGTTTAAGCATTCTGTAGTTGTAAAAAATATACATACCAACGCAGGTACGCTCTCGCTACGTTGTCCCACGTAGCGGTGCATAATATGCCAAAATACGGCATATAAACACCGACGGGGACAAAGTACCTGCTTATGGAATTGTATATTTTGTACAACTAAAATAAGTTTTTTGGGCGTTTCGCTAATGCCTATATGATATCTCTTTTTGCCCTAGCATATTTATCAATTGCAATGTGTGACCATAAACACTACACAAATACAAGAAAGCAGACATCACGTTGTTCACGAAATATCTGCTTTCTTGTTATAAACTGATCTGCTATAATTAAGTTGTAACACTTATTAATATCAGTCTAACTATATCTAGTTTTACTGACAAATTTCCTTTACATGTTACTCTGATTGTTCTTTCCATAGCAGCTCCTCCTAATCTTCTTGCCAATTTTCTGTAAATTCCTTTAATATAAAACCTAAAAGTTCTTTCGTTAATCGCACATATTTCCCAAAAGGATTAATAACCAATCCCTCTACCTTTTCGCTTTTGTATGCGATCTCCATCATGTCATATAAAGGAATTGACATGATGACATTTCCACTCTGTTTGCGCCTTGATTCCTCTTCCCCTGTAAAAAAATAAAGCCATTCTTCATCCTTTCCTTCTGTTACAGTATCCATGTGCAATCTGATATCGTGATCTAGTGTAAGGGTATCTCCTTCCTTGAGATTATACACATCCAAATCAGAAAACATTTCTTCCCCTACCGTTACGAAAGGTACCAACACATGACCTTTACATTTCATTCCCCCACAAAGCATTGTCAGTAGAAATAAAAAGCTATTCTTATCATCTTTCTCATATAGTTGATGAATTGCAGTTTCTATAGCAGCATTACCAGATAAATCTTCATATTCATCTGAATTATAAACTCTCCTGCCAATGATTTCATCAAATAATTGCATCACATTTAAGATATCCTCACTTACTCGGTTCCTGCATTCCGCCCGTAAAATCGCTGACATATCATAAAATGCTTCTGCGATACTTCCTGTTATAGCAGCGATGGTATCCGTATCACCACCAAGTGAGACTGCATTTCTTACTGCATCCTCATAATTCTCAGACTCCAAAAACGCAATGATTGCTTCAGGTACCGTTTGCTGGCAGCTTTCCACATGATGATAAGTTGGTCTTATTTCATCCAGTGTACGATTCAAATCATATCCAAACTCCCTAATAACATAATCTCTGATTCCTTCTTTATTTACGCCATGTCTTGCCAGAAAGATACAGCTTGCTGTAGCCTCTGCTCCTTTGATACCTTCCGGATGGTTATGTGTTACTTCCGCTGTGTAAACTGCCACCTTCCTAGTTCTCTCTAAAGTTGGATAAAGCCAACCAACCGCAGACACTCGCATCGCAGAACCATTTCCATAACTGTTATATGGCTTCGGCTTTCGTGCTGAGAGCCAACAGCGGAATCTTCCGCCATATCCGGCATGAGGATATCGCTTTCCCCAGTCCTGCATATTTGCTATCACAGCATCCTCAATTTCTTCCTTTGTAGCATCCGGACCTACTGCAATTAAAGCCTCTGCGATTGCAACTGTCATTACAGAATCATCCGTAAACTGACAACCTTTTGTAAACAGCTCAAAATCCTTTGTCTTATCACCTCTATCAAACTCGAATGAACTTCCAATAATATCACCTAATATTGCTCCGTACATAGCTCCTCCTATCCCCGGTCTGTTCCGGTTCATTTCATCTATTTCTTTCTTACAAATACATTATATCTTCTCACCCTATTTATTGGGTCGCTGAGCAGGCGACACTTTCAGGCAAAAGAAAAAACGCCAGCATATAAGATACTGACGCATTCAAACTTCTTAACAATCTACTTTTCTTTTTTCTTCCGCCTCCGAACCTCTTCCCTCAAAAGTGCATATTCAATGAAACTGTATATCAGTTCAGAAACATCTTTATCATCAAGGTACAATAATTTCTTTATATCTATTGTCCCTAATTCGATTCCTGCCGAACCAACCCGGATTCCATCGCCATGTTGTGAAACCATCGCAACAATCTCATCGCTTTTCATACTGCTTATCTGACCATTATGTAAAAAAGCAGCTTTACCATCCGGCAACAGTTTTACAAATCTGTCAACATTATACTGAAGCGAATTATGGCTTGTCTTAAATCGGTCTATGGCTACTGTCATAGATGTGTAACTGTTACGTTTTTCCCCTCGAAACTCTGAATCTGTACCGAATACTGAGAATGATACAATCTGTGTTTCGCCATATCTGTCATTTACCAGAAAAGCTCTATATATACCATTATAGTGTCCACCTCCTGCATTACTATAATCCATATATCTTTGTCCAAGATCTTCAATGAGTTCAAAGTTCTTACGTTTCACTCTAGGAAGTTTATGATCTGTATCAAGAAATGCCTGATACAAATTTACTGCAAATGACCTAAGTATTCCAGGAGTATCCCTTCCAAATTTCCAAATCCCTGACTCACTGAATTGCAAAATCAGTTCCTGATTTTGCAATTCATCAAAAGAAAATCTGATTTCCTTTTCTTCTTTGTTTTCCGGCAAGGTATATTCCTTATTGATCATCTGCCCATATGACAGTATATCATCCAAAAATACATAACTATCCGTATCTTCGTCATACGCAGCAAATCTTAAGTCAATTCCATTTGTAACTACAATGTATCTCGCTCCAATCGTATCGGAATATCCGATAGCCTGTTCCACTACATTATCTGTAAGAAATACTTTCTCATTCTTACACTCAATCACCGTAACAGGATAGAGACACTGTTCCTCTTCATCATACATATGAATAACAATATCCGCTCTGCCGGAAGCCCCCTCCACATAGTAAGACATAGGTACTTCCAGTAATATCATATCTTTAGGAACACCATATTGATGTTCAAATAAGGCTGCCACCTTTTGTCTGATAGTTTCCTCCGGAGTAATTTCTATAAGTTTCTTCCGATAAGTGTCATAATAGCAATCTTTACCTTCTCGCTTATAAATCGCAAGTAATTCGACATTCTTTAGTAAGTTTTCAATTATCAATCTCGGCACTCCTTTCTGTCAGCCTGGAATTATACTCCAAGTATCTCATTGGTGTATTGAAACAGCACCAAATTAAGCTGATAAATATCATACTGCTTATCAATGATTGCCTTCTGCACAATCAAATCAACCTTACTACTTGGACTAAACGCCCAGTCTGCCCTCGCAAGCAAATCCTTTGCCTGTTCCAAATCTAATTCCAGAGCAATGCAAAGAGCCATCACCGTCTTTTTCTTAGGATGATACTTTTCATCACACTGTATCTTTGAAAAATGCTTTCTATCCAAATTCGCCCGTTTCCAGACATCCTTGTTGTCCATGCCTGACTTACCAATCAGTTCAAACAACTTATCATGGAAAGACATTCCTACATTTTTCAATTCCTCTTCCAGAGACATTGCCTTTTCCGGCATTGGAACAGACATAAGCAGTTCCGTCTCACTCTCTTCTTCCTCCGTATAGCGACTACACTCTTCATAGACTTCCGAATCATATGTAATATCCGATTCTATTCTACTACGACTGAATGGTCTCCTCGAATATTCACTTCTTCGCTTTTGTCTGATATAATTTTCATCAATAAATGAATCAATTTCTCCAACTAGCTGCCTAGAAAGCTGAAATGACTTCTTGTCAAAAACTACAAGAATAATCTGCATTTCATTTTGCAAGAGAAATCTGCTTACTGTCTTTACCGCTATCTTTGCTGCAAGCTCTACCTGCCTGATTCTTATATTACTATTCCATTGCAATGGTCAATCTCATGCTGAATAATTTGTGCTGTCCATCCTGAATACTTTCCATGCTGTTTCTTAAAGTTCTGATCAAAATAGTCCACTTCTATTTCCTGATATCTCGTGCATGGTCTTACACCTTTCAGAGAAAGACATCCTTCCTCAGTCTGATATGCTCCGGATTTCTTTGTTATTACCGGATTTATCATTGCAAACTGAAATGGTCCGGCTGCTACTACAATGATATTCTTTTTTACTCCAATCATATTGGCAGCCATACCAACACAGTGTTCTAAATTTGCCCTAAGTGTATCAAGCAAATCAGTCACAATCTGTTTATCTGCCTCTGTTGCATCCACTGACTTCTGTGCCAGAAACA
>JAFPBJ010000024.1 GCA_017390525.1 Lachnospiraceae bacterium
CTTAATGATTCACGTCATATCTTGCAAACCGCCACTTGCGTGGCTAAATGATGCAAAAAGCATCACTTGTTTGCAAGCTATGTCGATAGACCTTTTAATCAATAAAATATAATTATTTACAAATTTTATTTGCATAATTATATTTTATTGATTAAGGCCGTGAATCATTTTAATTTTATTATAATATTTTCTTTCAAAAAATGCTACAATTAGATATAAGATAAAGAAAGGATGAGCATAAGTTTGAAAGTAAACTTTCAAATATTTATTGGTGACAGTATCACAAGCATAGCTTGTGATATGCAGGAGGTGTAAAAATGAATACAAGAGAAGAAGCCTTAACCTATGGATTATCATTTCCAGATACCTATCAGGATGCGCCCTTTCATGATTCCAATTGGCAGCTTGTAAGAGTAAAGAAAAGCAAAAAGGCGTTTTTGTGGATCTATGAAAAAGATGGATATATTAATTTGAATGTAAAGGTATCTCCTGAGTGGAGAGATTTTTGGAGAAGTACCTATGAAGCTGTTATACCAGGCTACCATCAGAACAAGGAGCATTGGAATACAATTATTTTGGATGGCTCAATTTCTGATGAGGATATCAAAAGGATGATTGCAGAAAGCTATGACCTAGTAACAGATAGTCCTTCTAAAAGAATTTATGAGGCTGTAAAACAAATTCCAAAGGGGAGGGTTGCAACTTATAGTAAGGTAGCAGAGCTTGCAGGTAATCCTAAAATGGCACGAGCTGTAGGAAATGCCCTACATAGAAATCCAGATCCAGAGCATATTCCATGCTACAGAGTAGTAAATGCAAATGGAAGGCTAGCAGGTGAGTTTGCATTTGGGGGAGCGAAGGAACAGGAAAGGTTATTGCTTGCAGAGGGCATCGAGGTGGTAGATGGTAAGGTGAATCTTGAGAAATATGGAATGTAAAAGTGTATTTTTATAGTAATTTGAATGATTGTACTTTCCTAAAAAATACGTTATACTAAAGGGGTAGCTATAGTATAACGTATTTTGTTGTTTTGGGAGGGAAGGAATTGAAAATCTTAGTAACAGGTGGAACGGTATTTGTAAGTAAGTACATAGCCCAATATTTTGTGAAAAAAAATCAAGAGGTATATGTGTTAAATAGAGGGAGTAAAAAGCAGGTTGAGGGTGTTCATTTTATAGAAGGTGACAGAGGAAATTTAGTTGATACATTTAAAAATAGAACCTTTGATGTGGTAATAGATGTGGCTGCATATACTAGGGAGGATATGGAAAAGCTGTTGAATAGTGGAATAGAATTTAAGGATTATGTCTTTATAAGCTCTAGTGCAGTTTACCCAGAATATGGAATACAGCCCTTCAAAGAGGAGGGAGAAAAGGCAAGAAATATTTTTTGGGGAGATTATGGCACTAATAAAATAGAGGCGGAAGAAAGCTTGCTTGCTAAGGTAAAGGATGCCTATATTTTAAGACCACCATATCTTTATGGAATCTATAATAATGTATATAGAGAGGCCTTCGTATTTGATTGTGCCATGAAGCATAGAAAGTTTTATCTTCCAGGAAAGGGTGATATGAAGCTACAGTTTTTTCATGTGGAAGATTTGTGTAGGATGATTGAAATACTTTTAGAGCAGAAGCCAGAGCATAGAATTTTAAATGTGGGAAATGAGGAAACAATTTCTATCAAAGAATGGGTAAGCTTGTGTTATGAGGCAGCAGGAGAACAGGCAGAATTTGTAGAAGTGGATAAGCAGGTTCCTCAAAGAAGCTATTTTCCTTTTTCAAATTATGAATATGTTCTAGATATTGAAAAACAAAGGGAGCTTTTGAAGGAAACAAAGCCACTTTATGAAGGCTTATGTGAAGCCTTTTCGTGGTATAAAGATAACCAGAAGGAAGTGAACCAAAGAGATTATATTGGGTTTATTGAGGAACAGTTATCATAGAGGGAAATTTGGAGGAGCATATGAAGCTTTTAATTAAACAACGAGTGTTTTCTTGGACAGACGCTTATGATATATACGATGAACAAGGAAATGTAAAATATTATGTAAAGGCAGATTTTTTTGCTTTAGGGCACCAAATCAGGGTGTATGATGCGGCCCACAGGGAGCTTGCCATTATACATGAAAAGCTGCTTACCTTTCTTCCAACTTTTGAAATTGAAGTAAATGGAAGAATTATTGGCTCGATACAGAAAAAATGGACATTTTTTAAGCCAAAGTATGAAGTGGACTACAATGGATGGCGTGTAGAAGGTGATTTCCTAGAATGGGATTATGATGTATATGACGGGTGTAGTGCAGTCATTCATATATCAAAAGAGCTACTACATTGGGGAGATACCTATACCATCACTTTTGCAAATCCTGAAGATGAATTACATGGGATTTTACTAGTGATTGCTATTGATGCAGCCAATTGTGATAAAAATAATCAATAGAATGGAGGAATTTTTATGGACAAGAAAGCATTGTACAATTTATCTTATGGAGTGTTTATGTTAGCAACTAAGTATGAGGGCAAGGCAAATGGGTGTATTACCAACACCTGTATTCAGGTGGCAAGTAACCCTACAAGAGTGGCGGTTTCTGTGCTAAACACCAATTATACTTGTGATTTAATGAAAAAAAGTGGTGTATTTGCCTTAAGTCTTCTTGATGAAAGCTGTACCTTTGAGACCATTAAGCATTTTGGATTTCAGTCGGGAAGAGATGTGGACAAATTTGCGGAGATTTCTCTTCCTTTGGATGAAAATGAAGTACCTTATCTTGGATGGCAAACCTGTGCTATGCTAAGCTGTAAAATTGTAAGTAGTGAGGATTTAGGAAGCCATACTTTATTTATAGCTGAGGTAGTAGATGGTAAAGTATTAAGTGAAAAGGCACCACTTACTTACGCAGACTACCAAAGCAATATTAAACCAAAGCCTGAGAAAAAGAAGGAAGATAAAAAGATTGTAGGCTGGCGCTGTAAGATTTGTAAGTATGTATATGAAGGCAGTGAGCTACCAAAAGATTTTACCTGCCCACTTTGTGGACATGATGCAGAGGATTTCGAGCCAATCTATGAGTAATGAAATAATCTGAGTTTCCCAAGGAGTTTGTACTCCTTGGGATTTTTTGTTCCGTTATAGGAAATTGCGTCGTAAGACGCACTAGAATCGAGTTTGCATTCCAAACTCATAAGAATTGTTTACAATTCTTTGTGTCACTTTATGACACTTTGTTCACTAATAGGAAAGAGCTCGTATGTAGTGGGGATTATACCGGGAACAGAATTTCAATTATCTGCCCCCTTTGCTATTTGTATAGCAGGAATTTTTGGTTTTGGGCGTTATCTTCAGATTGGAATATTGGCTAGTGCAATCAATCTTTTATTAGGGACGCATACAATATTAAATGTTTTAATTGCAATGGTTTTTCGCATAGTAGCAGGGGGAATGATAGCTATTTTTAAAGATAAAGCCATATTTTTAGTGATTAGTGGTCCGTTGGGAACTACGGCTAGAAGATGTGTTCTTTCCTTGTTTTTACATGTAAATCCTTTGACTTTAATTGTAGGGGCAGTGCCTGGTATGGTATTTACTGCGGTGGCAACCTTAATGATGTATCCTGTTATGAAGAAGACTTGCTATCATTTTTTACCACAAATGGTTAAAGAATATAAAAAGGAATCGAGGATGAAAGGCATAAATGGAGAGATATAGCATTAAAATGAGAGCTTCTAATGAAGTGGGAGGAAGAAGAAATCATATTTC
>JAFPBJ010000025.1 GCA_017390525.1 Lachnospiraceae bacterium
GCAAAAAAACACGAACCAAGTCATTCTTATTTTTCAAGAAAAACTTGATAAATGATACATTGTATGTAATAATATTCATAAGAAAGATGTAGTTTGTGACTTTATAACACAGCAAGTTTCAGTTGCCAGGGGGCTATTTTCTCCTGGCAATTGTGCCTTATGGTGCAAAAATATGGAGGAAGCTATGGTAAACGAAGAAAAGGTCAAGGTAATGACTCAGCTTGCAATTTACGAACAGCGGGAAAGTAAGCAGGAGATTAAGATAAGTAAATATTACAAGCATGATTATATGAAGTACCATGGTTTAAATAGTGTGATTGCATCCACTTTTGGGTTTCTTCTTATTTTGTTATGTGTTGTAGTAGTTAAAATTGATTATATTATGGAGCATATTAATGATTTGCCTTACAAAAAAATCCTTGTAACTACTTTGGCAGCTTATGCAGTTTTTGTTTTTTTATATTATGTGATTACCCTAATTGTTACAGGGAGAAAATATGAAAAAATAAGAGAGCATTTAATCGCCTATAATCGTAATTTAAAGGATTTGCAAAAAATCTATAAAGAGGAAGAAAATGCTTCTACAGAGACGATAACTATATTAGAGGAAAAGGAAGTGAAGAAGGATGATGCTACTATTGACTTTTAGGAAAAACATACAGGCAGTACTACAAAAGTACCACGTTGCAGTGGTTCCTTTCGTAAAATTTCTGCAAGGCTTAATTATGATGTATTCCTTACAGGGTATTTTTGGATATCATACTGTTTTAAGTCAGTTATATATTGTAATTGGTGTAGCAGCCTTGTGCGCTATCTTTCCTTCTGGTTTTCTTGTGTTTATGTTTGGAGTGATTGCTACCATAGATTTATTAAAGGTATCTATTGAAGTGGCAGTCATGTTCGCCGTTATGTATGTGATTATGTACTTGCTTTACATGCGTTTTTCTCCGAAACATAGCTATTTAATTATTTTATCTCCCCTTTTATTTATGCTTCATTTAGGATATTTACTTCCTCTTTTGGCAGCCATGTTTGTAGGTGTACTTGGAATTGTACCTGTGATTTGTGGAACCATTATTTACTATTTTTCTTTATATGTAAAGGAAGCTATGACCATTAGTACAGTTGCTACTGGTGATACGAAGCTACAGGCTTATAAATACATTCTTGAGGGTATACTAAAGGATAAGAATTTGTTGCTTTCTATGGTGATTTTTGCTATTGTAGTGGTAGTAACTTATTTTATTTATCGTTTGTCTATTGATTATAGTTGGTATATTGCCATTGGTGCAGGAACCATTGTAAATATTTTAGGATTTTTATTAGGAAGCTATGCTTTGGAGACAGAGATTTTAGTGGGTGGTTTGTTTTTTGGAAGCATTGTAGCATTTGCTATAGCAGTAATTGTACAGTTCTTTAAATGTGTTGTGGACTACACCCGAATTGAAAATGTGCAGTTTGAAGATGAAAATTACTACTATTATGTGAAGGCGATTCCTAAAATTGATGTGCCAGCCAGAGATATTAGCGTAAAGAAAATTAATTCAAGACGAGTGAAAAGATAGCGAGGAAGTGAGAGAATGGACAAATTAATCCCATTCATCCAAAAGTATTTCTATTGGTTATCATTCCCTAAGATAGGAATAACGGATATTGTTGAGATTATTATTATTACATTTATTATATATCAGATTATTATTTGGATTCAGAAAACGAGAGCTTGGGCACTATTTAAAGGAATTGTAGTGCTTTTAGTGTTTACCTTGTTTGCCATGGTGTTTGAGCTAAATACTATTCTTTGGATTGTATCAAAGACCATTAATGTTGGAATCATTGCTATTTTTATTGTATTCCAACCAGAGCTTAGAAGAGCCTTAGAGCAATTAGGACGGAAAAATTTCCTTAATTTGAATAGTATTTTTAGCACAGAAGACCAAAAGGTGAAAACAGAACGAATGTCAGACAGAACCATTCAAGAGCTGGTAAAAGCTACCTTTGAGTTAGCCAGAACCAAAACAGGAGCGTTAATTGTGTTAGAACAGGATGTAGCTTTAGGTGAGTATGAAAGAACAGGAATTAGCATAGATGCGGTGCTTACTAGTCAGCTACTAATAAACATTTTTGAGCATAATACTCCACTTCATGATGGTGCGGTGATTGTAAGAAATAATAGGATTGTTTCAGCAACCTGTTATTTACCACTTACAGATAGTCTTGAAATAGGAAAGGAACTAGGAACAAGACATCGTGCGGCTATTGGAATTAGTGAGGTATCAGATAGCTTAACAATTGTAGTGTCAGAGGAAACTGGAAAGGTTTCTTTAGCAGTAGGTGGACAATTGATTCGCAACATAGATGGAGATAAAATGAAAAATCGCTTAACTCGCCTTCAGAAAAAACCACTGGATGTCAAGCGTTTTAGACTATGGAAGGGGCGTCAAAAGGATGAAGCAAATAACAAGTAATTGGGGACTGAAATTAGTATCCCTTGCCATCGCCATTGTATTATGGTTGATTGTAGTAAATATTGATGATCCTGTGACAAAGAAGCAGTTTTACAATATCCCTGTAGAAATGATTCACGAAGAAGCACTAGATTCTGTGGGAAAGGTATATGAAGTAACAGAGGGAAGTGTAGTAAGTGTGACAGTGGAAGGGAAAAGGTCGCTGATTGATAATTTAAAAAATACAGATTTTGTTGCCACTGCGGATTTATCTAAGTTATCTATTACAAATGCGGTACCGATTGAGGTTTCCTTGCAAAAATATGCGGATAGAGTAACGGTAACCTTAGGCAAGGTAAATACTGTAACAGTTAATCTAGAAGATATCAAAAAGGATACCTTTCCTATAAAGGTTGTAACCTCAGGGGATGTTGCACAAGGCTATGCCATAGGAGTTGCGAAATCGACTCCTAATATGATAGAGGTTTCAGGACCGAAAAGTGTAATTAATCAAATTAGTGAAGTAAGAGTAACAGTAAATGTAAAAGGAATTTACAAGGATTTAGCATTAGATGCGAAACCAAGCTTTTATAATCAGGATGGAGAAAAAATCGATAATTCTCGACTTACTACCAATGTAGATACAGTAGGGGTGGTGATTTCATTGCAGCCAACCAAAGAGATTCCAATTGTAGTAGGTACAAAAGGAGAGGTGGCAGAAGGCTATGAATTAGTATCCGTTGATTATGAACCGAAGAATATTTTTGTTACTGGAAGACGAAAAGCATTAGATCGTATTTCACAAATCGAAATCAAGGATTTAGACATAAGTAATTTGAAGGAAGAAACAGAAATAAATCTTGATTTATCTCAATATTTGCCAGAAAATATTAGTTTAGTGGATACTGCACAGAATTTGATGATTAAAATAAAGGTGGAAAAGAAAGAGAAGGAAAAAATTGAAATATTAGCAGAAGATATTTCGATTGTGAATCCAACGCAAGGATACTCTTATCGTATTACAAAGCCTAGTAAAATCACATTTTATATGATTGGCTTACAGCGGTATTTAAAGAAAACTTTATCCACTGCTTTTGAGCCAACGATTGATGTTTCTAATTTGCCAGAGGGTGTGCATCAAGTACCTGTAATATTAAAGGAGCTTGAGCATATTACAGTAAATAAGCAAATCAATGTGGAAGTTACAGTAACAAAGAAAGAGGAAGCAAGTACCCAAGAATAGGGTAGTGCAGGATAATAGCTTGAGGGGCAAAATACCTTTTGCCCCCAACATCATAAAATAGAAATAAAGAGGAAAAATAAATGGAAAGAATGTTTGGCACAGATGGAGTGCGTGGCGTAGCCAATCAAGAATTAACGGTAGAACTAGCTATGAAGCTTGGTCAGGCAGGTGCATATATTCTTACTAAGGATTGTAAGCATAATCCAACAATCCTAGTAGGGTGTGATACAAGAAAATCAGGAGACATGCTAGCTATGGCATTAATGGCAGGAATTTGTTCTCTTGGAGCAAATGCAGTTTATTTAGGAGTAATCCCTACACCCGCCGTAGCATATTTAACGAGAGCATATCATGCAGATGCAGGAGTTGTAATTTCTGCATCTCATAATCCGGCTAAGGATAATGGAATCAAATTTTTCAATCGTGATGGCTACAAGCTACCTGATGAATTAGAGGATGAAATTCAAAGAGTGATTGAAAATGAGATGAAAGAGGTTACCTTTCATAGTGGCGCAGGAGTAGGCTCCATTGAATATCGATTTGATGCTAGAGATGAATATGTAGAATTTGCAAAAAACTTACTTAACCTTGATTTATCTGGTTTGAAAATTGTGGTAGACTGTGCATGTGGAGCTGCATATTATACTTCTCCTAAGACTCTTAAGGAGTTAGGAGCTGACTTAGTAGTATTACATAACAAGCCAGACGGATTAAATATTAATGATCACTGTGGTTCTACTCATATTGAATCTTTGGTAGAGGCGGTGGTAGAACACAAGGCGGATTTAGGAATTGCTTTTGACGGAGATGCAGACAGAATGATAGCTGTTGACGAAAATGGAAAAGTAGTAGACGGAGATCAGTTAATGGCAATTTGTGGTTTATTTCTTAAAGAACAGGGTAAACTAAAACATAACACCATTGTTACTACAGTAATGAGCAATCTAGGCTTTTCTCTTATGGCGAAGGAGCATGGAATTGAAGCACCAATGACAAAGGTGGGAGATCGCTATGTACTTGAATTAATGAAGGAAGGAGATTATTCTCTTGGAGGTGAGCAGTCAGGGCATATTATTTTCCTTGAAGAAAATAGTACTGGAGATGGTTTAATTAGTGCCCTTCATTTGCTAGAGGTAATTGTAAATAAGAAACAATCTCTTTCAGAGCTTACAAAGGTAATTCAAATTTTACCGCAAGCATTAATTAATGCAAGGGTTCCTAATGAGAAGAAATATTCTTATATGGAAAATCAAGTGATTTCGGATGCCATTGCTGAGCTAGAAGCTAAGTTTAAGGGTGAAGGAAGAGTGTTGATTCGTCCTTCAGGAACAGAGCCAGTGGTTCGTGTTATGATTGAAGGAAAGAATCAAGAGGAAATTGAGCAGGAAGCGAAACAGCTTGCAGATTTAATTGTAAAAGAGCTAGCGGATTAAAGTTTAAAAAAAATATGGAGGATTTTAATTATGGTATCACAAAAAGTTACAATTCAAAATAAAGACGGGTTACATTTAAGACCAGCAGGATTATTATGTAAGGAAGCATTAAAATATAATTCACACATTTCATTTAAGATTCGTACCTCTGTTGCCAACGCAAAAAGTGTACTAAGTGTGTTAGCAGCATGCGTAAAATCTGGAGAAGAAATAGAGCTAACCTGTGAAGGTGAGGATGAAGAATTAGCACTTCGTGCCTTAGTGAAGTTAATCGAGAATGGGCTTGGTGAAAGCTAAAAAATGAGAAGGAGAGTAGGGGTCAATTTTGACCTCTATTGTATTATATAGATGAAAAAATTATACTTACTAGATATAGATGGCACCATTTCCTTAGATGCTACTTTGTTTGAAGGCTCCCTTGATTTTTTAAATTGGGTGAATGAAATTGGCGGAAAATACATTTTCATTACAAATAATTCCACTACAAGTATTGCGGATTATGTGAAAAAATTTTCGAAAATGGGAGTAAAGGTGGATGAGACAAATTTTCTTACCTCCTCCTTTGTAATGGGGAGATATTTAAAGGAGCACTTTTCTAAGAATAAAATTTTTGTGGTGGGAACTAAATCCTTTATCAAAGAATTAAAGGAGCTTAAGCTGGATATTGTAACAGATTTACAGGAGTTTAAGGAAATTTCCTGTGCAGTAGTAGGCTTTGATAATGAGCTTAATTTTGAAAAGGTTACTGATATATGTAGACTACTTGAGCAAAAGGACATACCATATGTAGCAACCAATCCTGATTATGCTTGCCCTACCAGCTTTGGATTTGTACCAGATTGTGGAGCTATTTGTGAATTCATTTCCCATGCAACCAAGAAAATGCCAATATACATAGGAAAACCAGCTCCTACTATGGTAGAGCTTTCTAGGAAGACCTACGGTTATACAAAGGAAGAAACTATCGTTGTAGGAGATAGGCTTTATACAGATATTGCCTGTGGAATTGCAGCAGATGTAGATACAGCAGTAGTATTTACTGGAGAAGCAAAGGAAGAGGATATGAAAACGACTGAGTTTGTGCCTACCTATTGCTGTCAGGATATTAGAGAGTTTCATGAAAAAATGAAAGCTTTATCAGGACATGGTATGTAGTGAAGAATACACTGAATTGCACAAGAATGGAGAAAATATGAAAAAAGTACTAATAACTGGAGCCAAGGGTCAGCTGGGACTTGCTCTACAAAAGGAACTTTCTGAGAGTGAATATGAACAAATTACAACAGATGTAGAAGAATTAGATATTACAAATATAGCACAGGTACAAGCCTTTATTAAGGAAAAACAACCAGACATTATTATAAATTGTGCTGCATATACAGCAGTAGACCGTTGTGAGGAGAAAGAGGAGCAGGACAAGGTGTATCAAATTAATGCTCTTGGACCTAGAAACCTAAGTATTGCTGCTGAAGAAATTGGAGCAGTGATGGTACAGGTTTCTACGGATTATGTATTTGATGGAGAAAGTAAAAAGCCTTATGATGAGTTTGATTTACCTAATCCACAAAGTGTATATGGTAGAAGTAAGCTAGCAGGAGAAGAGTTTGTAAAAGAATTTTGTAAAAAGCATTTTATTGTTCGAACTGCATGGTTATATGGGGAAGGGAAGAATTTTGTAAAAACTATGGTTTCTTTAGCAAAAAAACAAGTACCTATTAAGGTGGTAAATGATCAATTTGGCTCACCAACTAGTGCAAGGGCGCTAGCAGCTATGATTGGTAAGCTGATAAAGACCTCTTGCTATGGGACTTATCATGGTACCTGCGAAGGGGTAACCAATTGGTATGAATTTGCCCAGGAGATATTTAAAATGGGTGGTTTAGAGGTGGATTTATCTCCTACAACTAGTGAAGAATATAAAAGTGCTGCCAAACGGCCAAAATACTCTGTACTAGAAAAGAAAATGTATCGGTTGAATCTAGGAGAAACGATGCCTCATTGGAAAGAGGAGCTTAAGATTTATATGGCAAATCTTGAAGAATAAAAGTGGAAATGTTAAAATAGAAAGAATAGGAATAGTTGATTGGAAATGGAGGACAAAATGAAAACGTATTTAGTAACAGGAGGGGCAGGCTTTATTGGCTCTAATTTCATTCATTACATGCTAAAAAAATATGGTGATACCATTAGAATTATTAATTATGATGCCCTTACTTATGCAGGGAATTTAGAGAATTTAGAGGAATTAAGGGATAAAGAGAACTTGATTTTTGTCAAGGGAGATGTGGTAGATAAGGAAAAGGTGTCAAAACTATTTAAAGAGTATGACATTGATTATGTGGTGCATTTTGCAGCGGAAAGTCATGTGGATAGAAGTATTTTAACACCAGAGGTTTTTGTTACTACCAATGTGGTAGGAACGACTGTTATGTTAAATGCAGCTAAGGCAGCTTGGGAGCAAGAGGACGGATTTTGCTCAGGAAAACGATTTTTGCATGTTTCCACTGATGAAGTGTATGGCTCTTTGGGAAAAGAGGGATATTTTTATGAAACTACGCCACTAGACCCTCACAGTCCATATTCTTCTAGTAAGGCATCCTCTGATTTAATGGTGAAGGCATATATAGATACTTACCATTTTCCAGCGAATATTACTCGTTGCAGTAATAATTACGGACCTTATCAATTTCCAGAGAAGCTGATTCCTTTAATGATTCAAAATGCATTAGATGGAAAAAGTCTTCCAGTATACGGGGATGGAAAGAATGTAAGGGATTGGCTTTATGTTGAGGATCACGCCAAGGCAATTGATATGGTGCTAAAGAATGGAAAGCTTGGTGAAGTATATAATGTAGGTGGACATAATGAGAAGGAAAATATTGAGATTGTTCACATTATTTTAGATACGTTACAAGAATTATTACCAGATAGTGACAGTAGAAAAGCTAAAATTAACAAGGATTTAATTACTTACGTTGAGGATAGAAAAGGGCATGATAAACGTTATGCCATTGCTCCTGATAAAATAAAAGAGGAAATTGGTTGGGAGCCAGAAACTACTTTTGCAGTGGGAATTAAGAAAACCATTCAGTGGTATTTAGAGCATGGTGAGTGGCTAGAGCATATTGCCAGCGGAGAGTACCAAAAAAGGTAAGGAATATAAAATAAGTAATTGCGAAACACAGAGTATAGTTTATTCTGTTGTACAAAATTTACATACCAACGCAGGCACGCTTGCGCTACGTTGTCCCTCGTAGCGGCACATAATGTACCAAAATACGGTACATAAGTGCCGACGGGGACAAAAGTACCTGCTTATGGAAATGTAAATTTTTGTACAACAAAGCAGGTATAGGTGTGTTTCACAAATGTTTAAGAAATATACAAAGAAAAGGAGGAGGTTTGATGAAAGGGATTATTCTAGCAGGTGGTTCGGGGACGCGTTTGTATCCGCTTACCTTAGCGGTGTCTAAACAAAGTATGCCAGTTTATGATAAGCCAATGATTTATTATCCTTTGTCTGTTCTCATGCTAGCAGGGATTAGAGAGATTTTAATTATTTCTACCGAGAGGGATTTGCCTGTATTTGAAGGGTTGTTTCAAGATGGGTCAAAGCTAGGTCTTTCTATTTCCTATGCGGTGCAGGATAAACCAAGAGGACTTGCAGATGCCTTTATTGTGGGGGCAGATTTTATTGGAGATGATTCGGTGGCTTTGATTTTAGGAGATAATATTTTTTATGGACATAAGTTTTCTAGTATTTTAAAAAAGGCAGCGAAAAGGACAGAGGGAGCGACTATTTTTGGATATTATGTAAAGGACCCAAGTGCGTACGGTGTTGTGGAGTTTGATGAAAATGGTATGGTAAAATCCATTGAAGAAAAGCCAGAGAAGCCTAAGTCTAATTATGCGGTACCGGGACTTTATTTTTATGATAATCAGGTGGTGGATATTGCAAAACAGATTAAGCCTTCTGCAAGAGGAGAAATTGAGATTACCGATGTAAATAATTGGTATTTAACGAGAAATCAGCTGCATGTAGAAGCCCTTGGACGTGGTATGGCATGGCTTGATACAGGGACTCCTGATTCTTTATTAGAGGCAGGAAATTATGTGGCTTCCATTCAAAAGAGACAAGGGTTGTATGTTTCTTGTATTGAGGAAATTGCCTATAAAAAAGGCTTTATTGATAGAGACCAGCTGCTTAAATTAGCTGAGCAAATGAGGAAAACGCCTTATGGTGAATACCTAAAGGATGTAGCCAATGGATTATAAAAAAGAGAAAGGAAAGAGACAATGAGTCAGTTTAGTTTTTCACCCTGTGGAGAGATTGAGGGATTATATGTAGTAGAGCCAAAAGTATTTGGGGATGAGCGTGGATATTTTATGGAGACCTATCACTATGAGGCCTTTAAAGAGGCAGGACTTGATATGGTTTTTGTTCAGGATAATCAGTCAATGTCCAAAAAAGGAGTGTTAAGAGGACTACATTATCAAAAGGAACATCCACAAGGGAAGCTAGTTCGTGTGGTAAAGGGAGAGGTCTTTGATGTGGCAGTAGATATTAGAAAAGGCTCAAAGACATATGGAAAATGGTTTGGCATTGTCCTTTCCGCAGAAAATAAAAAACAGTTTTATATTCCAGAAGGCTTTGCTCATGGATTTTTAGTATTGTCTGAGGAAGCAGAATTTGTATATAAATGTACAGATTTTTATCATCCAGAGGATGAAGGTGGTATTGCTTACAATGATGAAGAAATTGGCATACAGTGGCCCAAGCTAGAAGGGGTAGAGCTTACAATTTCAGAGAAAGATTTAAAATGGGGTAAGCTTCATGAATGTAAAAATTAGCGTTATCGTTCCCGCCTTTAATGTGGAACGATATATAGAGAAAACCTTAGAATCTTTGGTAAAGCAAACCCTTGAGGAAATAGAAATTATTGTGGTTGATGATGGAAGCACAGATGGTACTCAGGAGATTCTTATGCGCTACCAGCAAGCATATTCAGACAAGCTTCGCATTTTCACCATAAAAAATGAAGGAGTTTCCCATGCTAGAAATGTTGGTGTGGGACATGCCAAAGGGGAATATGTTATGTTTGTGGATAGCGATGATTATATTGCACCGAATATGTGTGAATTGCTTTTTCATCAGGCAAGTAAGTATCAGGATGATTTGGTAGTATGCAATCGCTATGATGTATATGATGAAAAAATCGTAGAAAGAGAATGTAATCTATTACTAGACCATGAGCCACTAGTGTCTCATCCAGAGGAGTATCTTAATATTACTCCTTTTCCTTGGGATAAATTATATAAGAAGGATTTGTTTTTGCAGGTAGGCTTTAAAGAAGGAATTCGTTTTGAAGATTTACTGGCAATTTTCTTGATTGCCACGAAAGCAAAGAGTATCAGTGTAGTAAAGGAGCCACTATATTATTATAGAAGAACCTCTGTAGGGGGCTTTTTAAATTCCTTAACAGAGGAAACACTAGATATTATTACAGCCTTTGATACCTTAATTGCTACCCTAAAAAAGGAACAGCTTTATGAAACCTATGAAACCCAATTAGAATATATGTGTATCAGACACTTTTGTGCTCGCTATCAAACCTTTTTCTCCATGAAGGAAAAGGGAAGCTTATCTCTTAAGTGTAGACTCATTGATGAAACTCAGCAGTTTTTAGAAAAGCAGTTTCCTAATTGGAGAGAGAATCCCTACATCTATAAATGTAAGGATGAAAATGTAGTAAGACATTTTAAGTATTATCAAAATGCAAAAAAATTAAAAAGCTATGTACGAATCAGACATATGATTCCGAATTGGCTATTAAAAGGGATAAAGAGCGGGCTTAAACTGTGTAAGAAAGCCACAGCATAGGACAAATGCTTGACTTTACTGAGGTGAATCAGTATAATCTATTGATGATACAGTAAAAAACGAAAATTGTGAAATGGAAGGATTTGTACAGTTCATGAATGAGCAGAATACAAAGAATACAAATTATGAGATAGAACAGTTTTTTCTTGAAGAAAAATCTGGAACAATACAGCTAAGAGAAAAGAAAAAAGTAGGACAGCCTAAGTTTCGGTTGGTTTTTACGAATTTGGCAACAGAGGTAACAGAAGAATATGATTATAACCTAACTCCTACTGTATCTAAGGTGGAAGGAGGATATCAGCTAGAGGTTTCTTTTGAATTTAATGATATCCCGAATCCCAATGGCTATTGGGAATTAGTAGAGGAAAATAAAGGCGGATTTATTGGCTTTGCAGCTTCTGTAAAAAATAGCGATATGTTTTCCCTTGATGCAGTAGCTTGTGACTTAGAGTATCAGGCATTTTATATTCCTAATATTGATGAAAATGGTAAATTCACCATTCGTCGCTGTGGAGAACGAAATAGCTTTGTAAAAAGAGAAGCTATTGAAATAAAGGAATTGATTCAGAAGAACGAAATATGTACCCTAAAGGTAGATACCACTGCTTATCAGGAGGCTACAGAGGTTCGTATTGTAATTTGGTCTAAAAAAGGTAAGCTTTTATATAGAAGACCAATTTCTCTAGAGGAATTTAAAAAGGGAATAGTTTCCTTTAATTTGCAGGAATTTGGAGATGAATATTTAGAATTTACAAGAAAGCATTTTACTATTTATGCAGAAATGAATGTAAATTCAGAATATGTGTTAGCAGGCTTTAAAGCCTTTTTCATTAAGCAAAAGGATAAAAAATCTAAATATGAATTATATCAAACCCCTTACGAAAATGGAACCTTTGAAGAAGAAACTAAGGTGGTAGTGCCATATTATGCCAAAACAGCCAATGGCTATCAGCTTAATATTGCAGTCCTTCGTAAGTATTATATGTACAATGAACAGTTTTATGAGAAGATTCGTAAGGTAAAACAAAAGGGTAGCGTATTTTCCTTTGAAGTGGTATGTAAGGACAGAGGCTTTACCTATAAGGAAATCTTTTTATCTCTTAGAAGTAAAATAGAAGAAAAACGATACACCTTTGATATGAAGCAATCTAAAAATCTATTTGGTCAAATCATTATTAAAGCACAAATTGATTTAGCAAACATAGAGCTTGCCCAATTTTATTGGGATATTGGTATGGTAATAGAAAAAGATGGCGAAGAATTTGATATGAAGATGAAAAATAAAGGAAAGCTTTTTAGAAGAAGCTTTTACTTTAGAGATATTACCTATGATTATGGTGACGGATATATTGTATATCCATATGTAACTATGCCAAATACCCTTGCTCTTTATTATAGAGAAAAAGGCGAGTATGATAATAAAGCCTTCCATAGAAGAGAGTATTTAGCCCTATTCCTTTATTATTTGTTAAAGCCTTATTGGGATCACAAGAAAATTTGGCTAGTTTATGAAAAATTCTGTGTTATGGCACAGGATAATGGATATTTCTTCTTTAAATATTGTATGGAGCAATTAAGTGAGAAGGAGAAAAAACATATTTACTATATCATGGATACCAATTCTCCAGATTATGAAAAGGTAAAGGAATATGGAAAACAAGTCATTCCATTTATGAGCCTAAAGCATTGCATTTATTTAAAGGCATCTAAGCTATTAATTACTACTGATACGAGACAGCATAGCTATGCATGGCGTTCGAAAAATAGCTTGTTAAAAGCAAGATTTCACCAAAAGAAAATCGTATTTTTACAGCATGGTGTCATTGCCTTAAAGCAGGTGCATGAGGTATATCGTAAAAAAGGTCCAAACCGTATGAATTTATTCATTACTTCTTCGGAATTTGAGAAGAAAATTATTATGGATAATTTCGGATACAATAGCAAAGAGGTAGCGGTAACAGGACTTGCTAGATGGGATGTATTAAAGGACAAGTCCAAGAAAGAGGACAAAAAGATTTTACTTATGCCTACCTGGCGTAATTGGTTAGATGAAGTAGATGATGAAACCTTTAAAGAAAGCGATTATTTCAAAAATTATATGAGCCTTCTTAATAATGAGGTACTTTGTGAAAAATTAAAAGAAAAGGGAGTTTCTCTTATCTTTTACATTCATCCTAAGTTTAAGGATTATATTGGCAACTTTGAAATTAAGAATACAGAGGTTACCTTAATTCCATTTGGACAAGAGCCATTAAATGAATTAATGATGGAATCCTCTATGCTGATTACAGATTATTCTAGTGTTTGCTGGGATGTATTCTATCAGGAAAAGCCTGTGGTATTCTATCAGTTTGACTTAGACATGTATTTAGAGACACAGGGTAGCTATATTGATATGGAAACAGAGCTATTTGGTGATAGAGCTAGTACAATTGATGAGTTGTTTGCGTTAATTGATTATTATGTAGACAATGATTTTGCAGAAAAGGAACAATATAAACAAATGAGAGATAGCCTTTATGCTTATCGTGATGACCATAACTGTGAAAGAATTATGGAAGAAATCAAGCAAAGAGGTTGGTAGGAGTTGGCGATTTAAAAGGCTCCCACATGGAGGAATAGTATGAAACGGCTAATTAATAATTTTAAAAAGTATAGGTTTTTGTTAGTAGAGTTAGTAAAAAAGGATATTAAGCTAAAGTACCGTCGCTCTTATATGGGCTATATTTGGACTTTACTTGAGCCCTTACTTACTATGATTGTACTTGCTTTGGTATTTAGTGGCTTGTATGGAAGAAGTGATAAGCTATTTCCAGTTTACATTTTAACAGGTCGTTTGTTATATACCTTCTTTAGTAATGGAACAAAGGCAGCAATGAAATCCATAAGAAGCAATGGTGCAATGATTAAAAAGGTATACGTGCCAAAGTACATTTATCCATTATCTGCTATCTTATCTAACTATATTATATTTTTATTATCTTTAGTAGTATTAGTAGCAGTAGGTGCAGTATTAGGTTTAAGACCAAACCTTTATATGCTACAAGCCATTGTACCCCTTACTTTAATCCTGGTAATGTCCTTTGGTGTTGGTATGATTTTATCCACTATGGCAGTATTTTTTAGAGATTTAGAGTATTTATGGGGCGTTGCATTAATGATTATTATGTATGCCAGTGCAATTTTCTATCAAGTAGAATCTGTTGCCAAGCCTTCAAATATTTGGATTTTCCGTTTAAATCCTCTATATGCGTTGATTCGTAACTTTAGAAGTGCAATTCTTTATCAGGAGTGGATGCATATTCCTTCCTTAATCTATGCAGTAGTATTTAGCTTTGGAACAGTAATCATAGGAACAATTATGTTCTATAAACAACAGGATAAGTTTATTCTTAACATTTAATGGGAGGAGAGAGACTGTGAGTAAGGTTGTTTTAAAAGTAGATAAGGTTGGAATGCGTTTTAACCTTAGTGCGGAAAAGGTAGATAATTTAAAAGAATATGTCATTAAAATGATAAAAAGAGAGCTTTATTTTCAGGAATTTTGGGCACTTAGAGATGTCACATTTTCTTTAAATAAAGGAGAACGCTTAGGAATTCTTGGACTAAATGGTGCTGGAAAAAGTACCTTGCTTAAGGTAGTGGCAGGTGTATTAAAGCCTACAGAAGGAACAGTTACTACAAAGGGAAAAATAGTTCCTTTACTAGAGCTAGGTGCAGGCTTTGACAAACAGTATACAGGAGCAGAAAATATATATCTGTATGGTGCTATGCTAGGATATTCTAAGGAGTTTATCAAGGAAAAATATGATGAAATTGTAGAATTTTCAGAGCTAGGAGATTTTATTAATGTTCCCGTTAAGAATTATTCCTCTGGTATGAGAGCAAGACTTGGATTTGCCATTGCCACAGTAGTAGAGCCAGAGATTTTGATTCTAGATGAAGTATTATCAGTAGGGGATGCCAAGTTTAGAAAGAAAAGTGAAAAGAAAATTAGAGATATGTTTGATAAAGGGGTTACAGTATTATTCGTATCCCATTCGATTGAACAGGTAAAGCGTTTGTGTAACAAAGCAATTTTACTAGAGCACGGACATATTATTGCAGAAGGTAATGTAGAAGACGTAGCAAAAATTTACGAGGAAAAGACAAAATAAAAAGGAAGTGGAAGCAGGGTGAAAAAAGTAATCACATATGGAACCTTTGATTTGCTCCACATAGGTCATATTAATATATTACGACGAGCAAAAGAATTAGGGGACTATTTAATTGTAGCAGTATCTACAGACGAATTTAATGAAAAAAAGGGAAAGAAAGCGTGTTATTCCTTTGAAGATAGAAAAAAAATACTTGAGGCAATTCGTTATGTAGATATGGTAATTCCAGAAGAAAACTGGGAACAAAAGGAAGAGGATGTAAAGAAATATCAGATAGATACCTTTGTAATGGGAGACGATTGGGAAGGTAAATTTGACCATTTAAAGGAGCTTTGTGAGGTGGTATATTTACCAAGAACAAAGGATATTTCTTCCACTCAGATAAAGGATAATATTAAAGACGGAAAAAGTATGGGATAAATGGAAAAGGAGGAGTTGCAAATGAGTAAGAAAATAGTAAGAAAGGCAGTCATTCCAGCAGCGGGACTTGGAACTCGCTTTTTACCTGCAACTAAAGCATTACCAAAGGAAATGCTACCAATTGTAGATATACCAACAGTTCAGTATATCATAGAGGAAGCGGTAAAAAGTGGAATTGAAGAAATTTTAATTATTACCAATTCTAACAAGCACTGTATGGAAAATCATTTTGATAAGTCCTATGAGCTAGAGGAGCGTTTGCGAGAGGGTGGCAAGATTGAGGAACTTCAAATGATTGAGGATATTGCCAACCTAGCAAATATTTACTATGTGCGTCAAAAGGAGCCAAGAGGACTTGGACACGCTATTATGTGTGCCAAATCCTTTATCGGAAACGAACCCTTTGCTATTTTATTAGGGGACGATGTAGTGGTAAATCGAAATACAAAGCCAGCTTTAAAACAACTAATTGATGTGTACTATGAAGTAGGGGCATCTGTAGTAGGGGTACAAAGGGTACCAAAGGACCAGGTAAATAAATACGGAATTGTAGAGCCTTCTCACAGTAAAAAGGCAGAGGGAAGATTAGTAAAGCTTTGTAATATGTTTGAAAAACCAAGTGCAGAGGAAGCACCAAGTGATTTAGCGGTATTAGGACGTTATGTACTTGCACCAGAAATTTTTGAATTACTAGAAACTCAAACAGTAGGTACGGGTGGAGAAATTCAGCTAACCGATGCGATTAAAAGGCTTATGGATACCCAAGCTGTTTATGCTTATGACTTTGAGGGAAAACGTTATGATGTAGGAGATAAATTCGGCTTCATTAAGGCAACCATTGATTTTTCTTTGGCAAGAGAAGAGTTACATGATAGTGTGCTTGCGTATATGAAAGAAGTTGTGAAAGAAAGTGAAATGAAAGAATGAAGATAAAGAAAATCTTAAGGCAGGCTGTAAAAGGTCTTATGGTTCAAATCTATAATATTATGGCAAAGGTGCTTCCTGTGCGTCAAAATGTAATTTTGTTTGAAAGTAGTATGGGACGAAATTATACAGGAAATCCAAGAGCTATCTATGAAGAAATGGTAAATCAGGGACTAGATAAAAAGTATCGAATCATATGGTTTTTCGAAGACACCAAAACAAAAATTCCAGGAAAGGCAAAAATAGTAAAGCATGCAAGATTTTTGTATCTTTACTATTTTGCCATTGCTAGAGTGTGGGTATTTGACTGTCGCCAGCCAGAATTTTTGGTAAAAAAGAAGGAAACCATTTACATTCAGACCTGGCATGGAACCCCTCTTAAAAAATTAGCTTTAGATATGGATAAAGTGAATATGGGAGGAGAAACAGATATTGAAAAATATCGTAGTGACTTTAAGAAAAATACAGGTACTTGGGATTATTTAATTTCACAAAATGAATTTTCCACTAAGATTTTTACCAGCTGCTTTGATTTTCATAAGGAATTTTTACAAATTGGATATCCTAGAAATGATGTATTATTTCATGGAAATAAGGAAGAAAATATTAGGGCAATCAAAAAGAGAATGGGAATTCCTTTGGATAAAAAGGTGCTATTATATGCGCCAACCTGGAGAGATAATCAGTTTTATAATTCCAAGAATTATAAGTTTGCATCCCAGCTTGATTTTGATGCATTAAGAGAAGCTCTAGAAAAGGAATATGTGTTAATTGTAAAATATCATTATTTGGTAAAGGATACCCTTGATTGGAGTAAATATGAAGGATTCATTTATCAGTGCAACGAAAAGGAAGAAATATCTAGCCTGTATTTAGTGGCGGATGCATTAATTACTGATTATTCTTCCGTTATGTTTGATTACAGCTTGCTAAATCGCCCTATGTTTTTCTTTGCCTATGATTTAGAAGCGTATCGCGACGAGCTAAGAGGCTTCTATTTTGACTTTATAAATGAAGTGCCAGGTCCAATTTCACAGACTACAGAGGAGCTAATAAGAGACATAAAGGAATATGATGCTACAAAATGGGAAGAAAAGTGGCAGCTTTATCATGAGAAATTTAATGGAGTAGATGACGGAAGTGCATCTCGTCAGGTGTGTCATTTAATTGAAGGAATTGTAGCAGGAGGAGATGTAACGTTATGAAACGATTAGGCTATCTTTTGTTTGCAGTGGTGTTTTATATTTGTCGCATCTTTCCTATAAAGGAAAATCGCTTTTTTCTAATGATGACTCATGACCCTAGCAAGGAAGGGAATATAGGTGCGATTCGTTGCTATTTAGAGGAGAGTCAGAATCAATACGAGTTTGTATCCTTAACAAGAGAGCAGGAGCACTTTAGAGGAAAAGATGTAATCAAGCGATTATTTGTTTTCTTTTTTAAAAAGCCTTATGAAATGGCAACCTCTCATTATATTTTAATGGATAATGTGTTTTTGCCAATGGCATATATGAAGTTTTCTAAAAAAGTAAAGGTGGTTCAGCTGTGGCATGGAACAGGAACTATAAAAAAATTCGGTCAACATGTCAATCAAGGAACCTTAGGGCAGTTAGAAAAAAAAGCAAATCAGTGTATCACACATTTAATAGTAAATGGAGAGGATACGAAGGAATTATATCAAGGATGCTTTGGAGTAACGAAGGATAAGGTGTATGTAACCGGTCTTCCAAGAACTGATTTATTATTTCAGGAAGAAAAAAAGGAAAAGGCGTTAAAACAGTTTTATCAGCAGTTTCCACAGTATCAGGATAAGAAAATTATTTTATATGCCCCTACCTTTCGGGATAGTGAATTAGAACATCCAAGGATACCCTTTCAGGGAGAACGCTTGCTAGAGGGATTAGGAGAGGAATATATATTAGGACTCAGGCTTCATCCTCATGTTGCTAATAGACTTAATCAAAGTGTGCTATCAGAAAGGGTAGTGAATTTTTCTAATTATCCAGATTTAAATTCACTATTGTTTGCAGCAGATATATTAATTACCGATTACTCTTCTATTATTTTTGAATTTTGCGCGTTGCAAAAGCCTATGATTTTCTATGCTTACGATTTAGATGAGTTTAGCGAAAATGGACGAGGCTTTTATCATCCCTACAAGGAATATGTACCAGGACCAGTAGCGGAAAATGAAGAGGAATTACGAGAATGTTTACGTTTAAAAGAATTTGACAAAGAAAAAGTAAATGCATTTTTTCACAAGTCCTATGCTTATGAGGACGGTGGTGCTACCAAGCGCGTGGTGGACTTGTTGCTAGAGGAGAAGAAACATGAAGGTTAGTGTTGTAATACCAAACTATAATGGCAAAAAATTTCTTGATGATTGCATGGAAGCCCTATCTAAGCAGACGATGAAGGAATTTGAAGTAATTATAGTAGACAATGGCTCAACAGACGGAAGTCAAGCATATATCAAGGAAAAATTCCCCAGTGTTGTATTAATTGAGCTACAAGAAAATACAGGCTTTAGTGGTGCAGTGAATGTGGGAATCAAAGCAGCCAAAGCGAAGTATGTGCTTTTACTAAATAACGACACGAAGGTATTTCCTGATTTTGTAAAACAGCTATATGATGCAATTCGTGGCAATAAACGAATTTTTTCTGTAAGCAGTCAAATGATAAAAATGTATCAACCAGAACAATATGATGGTACAGGAGATTTTTATTCCTTAATTGGTTGGGCATTTGCCAGAGGGGCAGGCAAGTTAGTAAAAGACCATCAGTATGGAGCACACATTTTTACTTCCTGTGCGGGAGCTGCCATTTATCGTAAAAGTGTATTTGAAAAAATGGGATATTTTGATGAAGATTTCTTCGCTTATCGAGAGGATATAGATGTAGGGTATCGAGCAAGGATTTATGGATATGCCAATCGCTACTGCGAGAAGGCGAAGGTATACCATGTTGGAAGCGGAACTAGTGGCTCTACTCATAATGCCTTTAAGGTGAAGCTGGGAGTCAGAAATAATATCTATTTGAATTATAAAAATATGCCTTTCTTTTTCCTTCTATGTAACCTTCCATTTTTAGCGGTAGGTTATATTGGAAAATGGATTTATTTTAAGAAAAAAGGATTTGGAAAGGAATATAAGGAAGGCTTGTTAGAGGGGCTTCGTACCTGTAGAAGCTTAGATAAAGGTCCTTTTAAATGGAAGCATTTGCCAAATTATATTGCAATCCAGTTCTATTTGCTATGGGGACTTGTATTGGGCATAAAGGAAATGTAAAAAAACGGTAAAAGATTAAAGGTCTTTTACCGTTTTCCATTTTTCATAGCTTTCCTTCATATAGGAAACCACGTTCATATCATACACCTGCTCTAAAAAATCACCAGTGACAAATTCATCAAAATTACCGAAGCCCATTTGCTTTCCTTCCTTTAAAAACAAGAATTGCTGGGAGAAGCTTCTGGCTAAATTAATGTCATGAAATACGCCAATTACACTTCTGTTTTTTTGTTCACTCCATTCCTTTAAATAGGAAAGAAGCTCCACTTGGAATTTTAAATCTAAGTGGTTGGTAGGCTCATCTAACAAAATAATTTCTGGATCCTGAGCTAAGGTTCTAGCTAAAAATACTCGCTGTAGCTGCCCTCCGGATAGGGTGTGAATAGGAGTATCCTTTTTGTCTAATAGCTGAGTCAGTAAAAGACATTCCTCAACTACCCTTTCATCCTCCTTTGAGGTAGTAAGAAAAAGTCCCTTTTTCATAAATTGATATCGTCCCATCATAACGGTGTCCCAGACAGAGTAAGAAAAGTACGAGGTATTACTTTGCTCCATAAGGGCAAAGGCTCTAGCTAGCTCCTTTTGCTTCATAGTGGCAATGGAGCGTCCCTTATAGGTAATGGTGCCTTTATAGGGTAGGAGAGCACATAAAGCATGAAGTAAGGTAGTTTTCCCACAGCCATTTGGGCCGAGAATACAAAGGGTTTGGGAGGGATTAAGGGAAAAGGAAATATCCTTAAGTACAGGAGTATTTCCATAAGAAACCTGCAAATGTTCTACTGTTAGCATGAAGTCCTCCCTCCTTTTTCTTTGTGAAAATAAATATAAGCAAAAAATGGCGCACCGATTAAGGCGGTAACAGCACCTACTGGAAGCTGCCTTGGAGACAAAATTGTTCTTGAAATTAAATCTGCAAGCATCATAAATCCTCCTCCTAATAGGGCAGAAAATGGAATCACATATTTGTGGGAAGGTCCAAATAGCTTGCGTACCATGTGAGGGGCAATTAAATCAATAAAGCCAATGGTGCCACAAAATGCTACACATACTCCTGTTAGTAGGGCAGAAAGAGTAATTAAAAGTAGCTTTACCCTTTTAATTGGTACTCCCACACTTTTTGCTTGTACCTCTCCAAAGGTCATAATATCCATTTCCTTGGTAAAACAGCAAGCTAGTAAGAATGCAACTAGAATAAAGGGAAGAATCAATCTCATTTGTTCCCAAGTAGTAGAGGCGAAGCTCCCCATAGACCAAAACATAAAGCGTTGTAAATGGTTACTAAATAAAGAAGTAATCATAGTTAAAATTGCATTTACAAAGAGAGAAAGCACCATACCTACCAAGATAATCGTTTGATTTTCCATTCTTTGATCTAATTGATTGGTAAAAAAGATTGCTAGAAATACAGTGAGTAATCCAAACACAAAGGCTGTAATTGGAAGAAAAATACCTGGTAGTGAAAAGGAACTAAGTGCTAGTATAATCAGCGCAGCACCTAGGGAAGCCCCAGAGGAAACTCCTAAGGTATAGGAGGATGCAAGGGGATTTTGTAAAATTGACTGCATCATAGTTCCACTGACAGATAAACAGGCGCCTACTAAAAATGCCATAAGTGTTCTAGGAAGGCGCACCTTCATAAAAATGGCAGCGTGTATTTCAGATAAATTTGTAGCTTGTTCTGTAGGAAAAAAATGGGCACATAAAATGCGCCCGATTTCTGCTGGCGAAATAAGCTGGCTACCAATACAGGTAGCCAACAAAAATGCCAAAATTGTAAATAAATATATAAAAATAGCGTTTCGTTTCGTCTTCATAATTAATCTATATTTGCATATTGTTCAGGATAAACTGCTTTTGCAATTTCCTTTAATGCTTGAATGATGTTGTGGTTTGGAAGGGAGCTTGCAGTGTTATCAATGGAATAAACTGCTTTATTTTTCACTGCTGTGACATTTTCCCAGCCTTTTCTTGCTAAAATTTCTTCTACAGGGTTTTCAATATAATTTACATTCGTTAAAATCACATCAGGATTTGCAGTAATTGCAGCCTCTTCTGTTACTGGAAGCCAGCCTGATTGATCAGCAAGTACATTTTTTGCACCAACCATAGAAAGTAATTCGTTTAAATAAACATCAGAACCAAAGCTATAAATATCTGGTGCTGCAGCAATCTCAAATAATACAGTCTTTTGATCCTCTGCTTTGATAGTATCACCAATTTCTTTGATTTTGTTGATTTCATTTTTCATATCTTCCACTAGTTTCGTACCTTCATCGCTTTTTTTCAAGCAGTCGGCAATAAACTGAATATCCTCCATTACACCGTCTACACTGTTGCTGGAAGGAATTTCAATGACACAGATACCTGCATCCTTTACTGCTTTAAAAGGATTTTCAGCACCTACATTACTCATACCAGTTACAAAAACTACATCAGGCTTTAATGCAATGATGGCTTCACAGTCTGGATTCATCATATCAAACTGAGGTAGAGAGCTTAAGTCACTGATATAACCAGCGGTTTGAGTATCCACACCTACAACCTTATCTTGTACGCCAATTTCAGCTAATACCTGACTAGTAGAAGGGGCAAGAGTAACAATAGACTTAACGTCTTCTGGAATCGTAATGTCATTTCCAGCTCTGTCCTTTGTAGGTAGGGCATTGGTAGTTTGGTTATTTTCTACCTTGCTGTTACTAGTATCTTTGTTTGTTGTTGAACCATTGCATGCAGTTAGTGCGAGAGATAACACAAGCATTAGTCCAAGAATTAAATGTAATTTTTTCTTCATTCTAATGTCCTCTTTTCATTTTTCTTTTTTGCAAAGCTCTTGTGTAAAAGGTACATAGGCTCGTAGTACACAGATACATGTATAAGTGGGTATTCTGACTTAAAATCCAAATGCTTCATCTTCCCAGTATAAATCTCGCACCATACCAGTGATTGGAATAAATCCGAAAGCATCGGGTGAGTATGTAATGTAAACTCACAAGTGACACATCGTGTCACTTTATTACAGAAGCGGCCCTGTCAAGGTTTTTCACCTTGTTCCACGCACTTATACAATTAAGGAGCTACCTATATAAAGGCAATATTTGCCCAAAAAGTATAACACGATTAAAGGTAAAACTCAAGTGAAGATACTGATTTCTCGCACTTTTATGGATTATGATAGGTTTCTAGCATAATTTTCACAGCGTTGTCAAAGTGTTGTGCAAGCTCATTAAATTCTACCTTTGTAAGCTCTATGCAATCAAATATGGGCATTGGATCTATTTTGACTTCTGTAGCGACATAAATTAAAACAAATAGAAGTGCTACAACACAGATAGAGAATGTGACAATATCGAAGATTTTATTCTCATTATTTAGAAAGAATATACTTCTAATTAACATCCATACGCAGCTATCCCATAATATAAACCACAGTATAAATATAATGACTCTAGCTTTATTATAAGGAAAAATTTTTAGATTGCAACTTTTATTAAAAAATACATTTGACAATTCATGATACCAAGAGTATAATATATTGTGCACTTAACGGGGTGTGGCTCAGCTTGGCTAGAGCGCTTGATTTGGGATCAAGAGGTCGCAGGTTCGAATCCTGTCACCCCGATTACGTGTTTGTAGCTCAGTTGGATAGAGCAACGGCCTTCTAAGCCGTGGGTCGGGGGTTCGAATCCCTTCAAACACGTTTACTTTTATCGAGTTTGCAATGCAAGCTCCTAAGTGTTGTAAAGCAACACTTTTTGAAAAAGTAGAGGCGGGAATGCTGGAATTGGCAGACAGGCAAGACTAAGGATCTTGTGTATGTATGTACGTGTGGGTTCAAGTCCCATTTCCCGCAGTAAGTAATTAGAATGCAACGATATAAGAAAAGACCTTATATAAGGTAGAATTTCTCATATTGTTGCATTTTTCGTATACAGAGTAGCTGTAGATAAAGAAAGGTGATGAATACAAATGTTAAAAATTGAACGAGATAGCGTAATGAATCTAGAAAATGCTATGAGAGGTGCAAGAAATCCTATGAATAGCTGGAATCGAATGGATAGCTATTATGATGAAGAGGGGAATTATCAGCTTGGAGAAAATGATCTTGATTTAGCTAAGCGACTTAGAAAAGCAGGAAGTGACCATAGAAAGTTTATGCGCCAAATTTTTGTTTCCGTGGATATTACAGCCCCTTTATATTGGTGGAAGGAATATGACACTTATAAGGTAGCAACAGTAGCTAATTCTACTAGCACTATGCATAAGATTCACAGTAAGCCTTTTGAAATGGAGGATTTTAGCTGTGACCATATGAGTGAGAATACGAAAAAAGAGATGGAAAAGGTAATCGCATACCTTGAGGTTTTGAGAAATCAGTATTTAGAGACTAAGGACAAGCAATATTGGTATGATATGATTCAGTTTTTACCTTCTAGCTATAACCAAATGAGAACCTGCAGCTTTAACTATGAAACCTTAGTAAATATTTATTTTTCAAGAAAAAATCATAAGCTAGAGGAATGGCATACATTTTGTCATTGGATTGAAACGCTACCTTATGCAAAGGAATTAATTCTAGGGGAGGAATAATCTATGAATATGATTGTAGCAGTAGATCAAAACTGGGGAATTGGACTTAGAAATAAGCTATTAGTACAAATTCCAGAGGATCAAAGATTTTTTCGAGAAACCACAACAGGAAAAGTGGTAGTAATGGGAAGAAAAACGCTAGAGAGCTTTCCAAATAAAATGCCTTTGCCAAAACGAACCAATATTGTGTTATCCAAGGATGAAAGCTATCAGGTAAAAGGAGCTATTGTGGTTCATTCTAAGGAGGAGCTTTTAAAGGAATTAGAGAACTACGCAAAAGAGGATATTTTTATCATAGGTGGGGAAAGCGTATATAAAATGATGCTTCCTTATTGTAATGTGGTACATGTAACAAAAATTGATTACGCTTATGAAGCAGATTCCTTCTTTCCAAACCTAGATGCTTTAAAGGAATGGAAGATTACAGCCTCTAGTGATGAGCAAACCTATTTTGATTTAGAATATACTTTTTATCAATATGAAAAGAAAATATAACTAGATTGCACCATATTTGGTACTTGCGTATTTATTTTTACGGTGGTACACTATCTGTAAGCGAAAAGCAAATGAGGAAAAAAGGTTTCAAATTACCTAGGAAAGGAAGTTTTTTAGATGAGTAAAAACATTGATTGGTCAAACTTAGGCTTTGGCTACATTCAGACAGAACAAAGATTTGTATCAAATTATAAAAATGGTGCATGGGATGAAGGTGTTTTAACATCAGATGCAACTGTAACCATTAGTGAATGTGCAGGCGTGTTACAGTATGCTCAGACTTGTTTTGAAGGATTAAAGGCATATACTACAGAAGATGGACATATTGTCTGCTTCCGTCCAGATTTAAATGCACAAAGAATGATAGATTCTTGTAAAAGATTAGAAATGCCAACTTTTCCAGAGGATAAATTTGTAGAGGCAGTAGTAAAAACAGTAGAAGCAAATATTGATTATGTTCCACCTTATGGTTCAGGAGCAACTCTATATATCAGACCATATATGTTTGGAAGCAATCCAGTTATTGGTGTTAAGCCAGCAGATGAGTATCAGTTCCGTATTTTTGTTACACCAGTAGGACCATACTTTAAAGGTGGCGCTAAGCCAATTACAATTCGCGTTTCTGATTTTGATCGTGCCGCACCTCATGGTACTGGACATATTAAGGCAGGTCTTAACTACGCAATGAGCTTACATGCAATCGTAGATGCGCATGAACAAGGATATTCAGAAAATATGTATCTAGATCCAGCAACTCGTACTAAGGTAGAAGAAACTGGTGGTGCAAACTTTATCTTTATTACAAAGGATGGTAAGTTTGTAACTCCTAAGTCTGACAGTATTTTACCTTCTATTACAAGACGTTCGCTTATGGTAGTAGCTGAAAAATATCTTGGTATGACAGTAGAACATCGTGAGGTTAAGTTTGATGAGTTAAAAGACTTCGCTGAGTGTGGTCTTTGTGGAACAGCAGCTGTTATCTCACCAGTTGGTAAAATTGTTGATCATGGTAATGAAATTTGCTTCCCAAGTGGAATGGATGAAATGGGTCCTGTACTTAAGAAGCTATATGATACCTTAACTGGAATTCAAATGGGACGTATTGAAGCTCCAGAAGGATGGATTAAAACAATTAAGTAAGACAAAAGTACATAGACTTTTTATTTAAAAGCTTTCAGTTAAGTGGATAGACTTAGCTGGGAGCTTTTTTCTGTAAACCTATAAAAAACATCAGCTAATACTTAATTGATATCGTCATTATGCAACAAAACAATTGAAAAATATCGCATTTTATAGTAAAATGTTACATATGAAGTGAAAAAAGCTTAGGTCTATGTTCTGTGCACAGACAGTAACGAGGGAATGGAGGAATAAGAAATGAGAAAGAACAAACTAGTAACCAAGGTATTTGCTGGAATGATGGTGACAGCATTAGTGCTTCAATCAACACCAATGGCAGCAGTAAGCACTCAAGCCGCACAGAAGGTAGTAATTAAGACACAAAAGCAATTAGATGCAGCTCTTAAGAATAAGAAAGTTACTGCAATCGAGATTCGCACTACAAGTGGTACTACTTTCTCAATTAAAAGTGGAACTTATAATAAGTCCATTGAAGTAAATTCCACAAAGGCAAAGGTAGTAAATAATGGTAAGTTTAAAAGTGTAACTGTGAAAAATGCCAATTCCTTTACTGAAAAAGCAGACAACAACAAAATCAACATAACAGATAAAAGCTTAAATCTTAATGTGGCAAAGGGCGCAGATAATTCTAAGATTACAGTATCTAGCACTGGTGGTAACATAAATGTAAAAGCAGATGGTAAAGTAGCTTCTGTTACAGTCAATAAAAAGACTACCTTAAAGGTAAGTGGTTCTACTCCAAAGGCAGTAAAAATCACTTCTAACGCTATAGGGGCAAACATTTATGTAGCTAGTAAAGCCAATGTGCAGCTTAATAAAGCTTCTGTTGTAAGCGTGTCAAAAGGTACGGTAGTTGATACCCTTGTAGCGAATAAAGATGCTAATATTACAGTAGCACAGGGGGCAACAGTAAAAAAAGTAGAAGTAAAGGGAACGAGTGCAAAGGTTAACGTAAAAGCAAACGGAGCAGTAGCCAGCGTATCTGTAGCTGCAAAGGCAGAAGTAGCAGTAACAGGAACAACTACTTCAACAGTAAAAGTAGAAGCCAATACAGAAGGGGCAAAAATTAATACAGCAGTAAAAACAGAAGTGACTGCAAATGCAAACGTAAATGTAACTGTAGAAAAAGGTGCAGAGGGTTCTAGCGTAAAGGTTGGAAAGGAGAATGTAACACCAACAGTCTCTAATAAATCAGGTGAAGCAATCACCATCATTGACTTCAAGGGAACAGAAACAAAGGTAGATGCAGGACAAACAACAGATACAAATCCTGGTAGTTCAGAACCAGAAACACCAGTAACTCCTCCAAGCACAGGAGGCGACGAAGGTCAGACACAATTAATAGAGTACGATGTGTATATAGGATTTGGACCTGCCAGTGGAAATACCTTTACAGTTGATACAGATGCTATGGGCTTAACAAAAGAGAGTTTTCTACTTAAAAAAGGTGATAAAGTTATTACAATAACTAATGTCAGGGAGTCTGAGGGCGGATATGCAATTACAATAGAAAATTTTGATGTGGGAACCTATACTTTAACAATAAAAGGCGATGGTAAGAAATATAAAGATACAGATTTCACCTTTACAAGGGATACCATAGCAGCTTAAAATTCAGTTCTAGACAGCATAAATATAGGTGTGCTTTAATGAAAGTATAATTATAATAAGATATGAAAAAGGTACAAGCGTATGGTCTTGTACCTTTTCATATTTCATAAGTTCACTTGATGAAAAAATAGTTTCACTCGTTTAAGGATTATTTAATAATTTGTCTGATATCCTTATTACACCACAAAAAACAAAAGAAAGGATGGAGGATTTATTATGTACCTAAGCATACTAAGAAAAGATTTGAAACGTAAGAAAACCATGAATATGATACTTCTTATTTTCATTATCTTAGCCGTTACCTTTATTGCTAGTAGCATTAGCAATATGGTGGCTATTTCTAAGGCGTTAAATCAGTATATTGACGCATCTGAAGTAGCAGACTTTGGATGCTTTGTTAGTTCCAAAGAGAGCAAAAGGACAATGGAGGAGTTTCTTAAGGAGGAAGGGATTACTACATATGAAACCTGTGATTTTCTACTATTTTCTAGGCAAGATGTAGAGCTAAATGGCAAGGAAATATCTTATTCTAATACCATTACAGTGGTGGATAAAAAAGAGGCGACCATTCAATTTTTTGACGAAAATAATCAAGTAATTGGAAGGATTCCAAAGAAAAAAATATACCTTTCTCCAATATTTTTGCGAGAAATCAAAGCAAAAGTAGGGGACACCTTTACTATTCATACAAAAAATCAATCCTACGATTATGAAATTGCAGGAACAGCTAAGGATGTGATATTTGGTTCTTCCATGGTAGGAATGACACGTATTATTATGAATGAAGCAGATTATAAGGAATTAGCAGAAAACGGAGATTTATTTCAGGTACATGAATATGCAGTGACAACGAAAAATGTAAAGGAATTTGAACAAAAATTTAGTGAAGCTATGATTTCTACTTTATTTAATTATGACCATGCAGTTATAAAAAATATGTTTATTATGGATATGGTAACTGCAGGAGTATTGTTGTTAGTCAGTGTATGTTTAATTATTATTTCTATTTTGGTGCTTAAATTCACCATTGGTGTCACAATTAATGAGGAATTTAGAGAAATCGGAGTAATGAAAGCAATTGGAATAGAGTCAGGAAAAATTCGAGGGCTTTATATGACAAAAAGTCTTTTTCTATCCATCATAGGTGGAGCCATGGGATTTTTACTTAGTATTCCCTTTGGAAAATTTATGCTACAGCAAACCATGGAAAATATTGTAATTATAAATAAAAATAATATCCTGTTACATTTGATTTGCAGTATTGCAGTGGTTGCTATGGTTTCCTTTGAAAGTCTTAGAGCTACAAGAAGGATTAAGAAAATGAAGCCTCTTGAGGCAATTCGCAGTGGAGCAACAGGAGAACGCTTTCGAGGAAAAGGAAAGTTTCAATTAAAAAATGTGCTAGTTCCACCAAGTACGTTTTTAGCAATGAATGATCTTTCTAGTAAATGGAGAAGCTTTCTGATTTTATTTTTTACCTTTGTAGTTGGAATGCTACTTGTCATTATGCCGATTAATGTTATGAACACATTAAAATCTGATGATTTGGTTACCTGGTTTTCTATGACAAAAAGTGATTTGTATTTAAGTAAAGAGCAGATATTTAATAATAGTAGTACAAAAGAAAATATAGAAGAAGAGCTAAATGAAATGAAGCAAAAGCTAAAGGAAAATAGTATTGAGGCGAAGCTACACCAAGAGATTATGTTTCGTTTTCATGCCTCTTATAAGGATAATGTGTGTTCCTCTTGTGCTTTTCAAGGGGTGGGCGATTGTAGTGCAAAGGATTATGTATATACAAAAGGGAGCGCACCAAGGAAGGAAAATGAGGTGGCAATTACCCATATCGTAGCGGAGCGATTAAAGGCTGATATTGGTGATACCATTCAAATTTATAATGCCAAGGAAAAGAAGGAGTATATTGTAACTGCTATTTTTCAATCTATGAATAATATGGGAGAAGGAATTCGCTTTTGTGAAAAGGAAAGCTTGCCATATGAGTTAGCTGCTGGGGGCTTTGCGGTGCAGTTGGATTTTGAAGAGGAAATGGATACAAAGGAGTGTAAAAAGAAGCAAGAAATTATAGAGGAGCTTTTTCCTTCTTATAAAGTACAAAGTGGAGGAGTTTATCTTGATGAAATGCTAGGTGGTATTTCAGGGATGATAGCAAGTATCAAACAATTGATTTTAGTTGTAGTTATTTTCGTAAATATTTTAGTAGTGGTGTTAATTGAGAAAACCTTACTTACCAAGGAAAAGGGAGAAATTGGATTACTGAGAGCCCTTGGCTTTAAAAGGTCTGTGTTAGAATTATGGCAGGTGCAAAGAATTGGAATTGTGCTTTTGGTAGCTACTATAGTAGGGGTATTGTTATCCACACCTTTTTCCAAGGTGACAGTAGGTTGGATTTTTCAGATGATGGGGGCTGCGTATATTACATTTAGTGTAAATCCATGGGAGGTATATCTCTTTTATCCAGCGGTAGTATTACTTTCCACTATATTAGCAAGCTTTCTCATCACCTTAGGTATAAAACATATTTCGCCATTAGAAACCAGTAACATTGAATAAAAGGAGGAAAAATAAATGGCTGACGCATTAAAAATCACGAATTTATGTAAAACATATATCATTAATAAAAGACAAAACAACATTTTAAAGAATGTTAATTTTACCATTAAGGAGGGGGATATGACGGCGATTATGGGGCCTAGTGGCTCTGGAAAATCTACTCTATTATATGCAGTTTCTGGAATGGATACGATTACTGCAGGAGAGGTGGATTTTTATGGAGAGGATATTTCTAAAATGTCGGAAAAGGAATTGGCTACCCTACGATTAGACGAAATGGGCTTTATTTTCCAACAAATGTATATGATGAAAAATCTTACAGTGTTAGATAATATTATTTTACCAGCGTGTCAATCGAAAAAAAATCAGGAAAAGCGCAGTGAAATTGCAAAGAGGGGCTTAGAATTAATGCACAAATTAGAAATTGCTTATATTGCAAATAATGATATTACGGAGGTGTCTGGAGGACAGCTACAAAGGGCTTGTATTTGTAGAAGCTTAATGAACAGGCCAAAGATTATTTTTGCGGATGAGCCAACGGGAGCCCTAAATCGAGTGGCGTCGGAGGAAGTAATGGAGGAGTTAACGAAGATTAATCAGGAGGGAACGACTATTTTGCTAGTTACTCATGATGTAAAAGTGGCTGCGAAGTGCAAAAAGGTGCTTTATTTGGTTGATGGAAATGTGAAAGGGGAGTATAATTTTGAGAAAGAAATGCAGGGGGATTTACGAAAAAGGGAAAAGGAATTAAATAACTGGTTAGTAGATATGGGCTGGTAAATATTTTGTAATGTGTTTGCCAAACGTTGTTTTATTTTTGTAAGTTGTATAAAATATACAAACCAACGCAGGTACGCTTGCGCTACGTTGTCCCTCGTTGCGCCACATAATATGCTAAAAAACAGCATATAAGTGGCGACGGGGACAAAAGTACCTGCTTATGGATATGTATATTTTATACAACTAAAATAAGTTTATTGAACGTTTGGCAAATGACAGAAATATTTTGTAAAATGGAGGCTGTATGATTGATATTTTAGTGGTTGAGGATAATCGGGAGTTGGGATCCCTTTTGGGGGATTTTTTGAAGGAGAGGGGGTATCAGGTTTGTTTGGCTACTAGTGGAGAGGAAGCCTTAAAGGTGATTGAGAAGCAGGAGACGAAGCTAGTGGTATTAGATGTGATGCTGCCTGGTATAGATGGTCTAGGGATTCTAAAAATGCTCCGAACAAAGGGGAATGTTCCCATTATCATTTGCAGTGCTAAGACGGAAAAAAATGATAAGCTAAATGGCATTTTATTAGGTGCAGATGATTATATCGAAAAACCATATGATATTGATATTTTGTTGGCAAAAATTGATGGGATTTTTAAACGTAGATATGGTACAGATATGCTAGTCGTTGGAGAATTAAGAATTGATAAGGTAAAACGAATTGCATATAAAAATGATGAGCCACTGTCTCTTCGTACCAAAGAATTTGATTTATTACTTTTACTAGTAGAAAATCAAGGGAAGGTATTAGAAAAGGATAAAATTTTTGATACAATTTGGGGCTTTGATAGTGAGTCAGAGCCTCAAACCTTAACGGTACATATTAGATGGTTAAGAGAAAAGATTGAAAAGGATGCAAAAAAACCAGAGCATATTTTAACGGTATGGGGAATCGGATATCGATTTGAGTAGGTGCGTATGAAAGAATGGAATCGAATTTTTATTATTTATAGTGTTTTAATGGGAGTCTTGCTAGTGGCAGGGAATATGCTTCTTTTTACTTGGGAAAAGAAGGCGCTTACAGGACGGGAATACCGAGTGGAAATCAATCGTTTAGCAGGTGAAATAGAAGAAAAGCAGGTAGAAAATGTAAGCCTTTTAAATTGTGAGTATGTGGTTTCTATTGTAAAGCTAGAAAAAGAGGCAGATGTTTATAAACAGCTGAGTCAAGCTGGGGATAGGGATTATCTAGTAAAAGAAATAGCTGGAGAATATTATCGTTTTGATTATGAAAGAAAGCAAACCGTAAATCAAAATCAGTATTTACTGCTCAATGGAATTTGTCTAGTTTGCTTTGTATTTGGTATTGTTTTTTTGCTTTATATGAGACAAAATATAATAAAACCATTTTCTAAGCTACAGGATATGCCCTTTCAGCTTGCTAAGGGAAATTTAACTATGCCTTTGAAGGAAGAAAAAAGGCGTTTTTTTGGAAGATTTATTTGGGGAATGGATTTGCTAAGGGAGCATTTAGAGCAGCAAAAGATACGAGAGCTTGCATTAGAAAAAGAGAAAAAAACCTTTGTTTTATCGCTATCTCACGATACGAAAACCCCTTTGTCTGCCATTAAGCTATATGCAAAGGCGTTATCAAAGGGCTTATATAAGGATAAAAGTAGGCAGATTGAAATTGCAGAAAATATTAATGAAAAGGCGGATGAGATAGAGGGCTATTTAAGCAAAATTATACAATCCCAAAAGGAGGATTTTCTTGATTTGCCAGTGGAAAAAGGAGAGTTTTATTTATCTCATCTAATGGAGGCAATTGGAGCCTTTTATCAGGATAAGCTAGAGTATTTACAAGTGGAGTTTCAGCAGAAAGCCTATCAGGATTGTTTATTAATTGGTGATGAGCAAAGAGCCATTGAAGTATTACAAAATATGATGGAAAATGCTATAAAATATGGGGATGGAAGGAAAATTATATTAGAAAGTAATCTAGAGGAGGATTGTATTTTAGTTACAGTAAAAAATAGTGGTTGTACCCTTGAATTAGCTGAGGAACCGCATGTTTTTGATGCCTTTTGGAGAGGACACAATTCTAAGAGAGTGCAGGGAAGTGGCTTAGGATTATATATTTGTAAGGAATTGATGCATAAAATGGAAGGAGAAATGGTTGCAAGAATAGAAGGAGATATGATGTGGGTGAGTGCTATTTTTTCTTTAGCAAATTAAAAAAACCAGCGCCATTATGACGCTGGTTTTCGTTGTGCTTACTCTGCAAATTGAATTAGCAGCAGCCCATTGAGCTTCCGCAACCACCACAGCAGAATAGTAAAATAATAATGATTAGGAATGTTCCATTGCAGCCATTATCGCAGTCAAATAATCCTGATCCACCATTATTGCAGCAGCATAATAATAAGATTAGGATAATGATAAAGCTATTATTTCCACCACAAGAATCACAAGAACCTCCACATACGCTTCCACAGTTTGTTGCTTCTAAATCACTCATTTGGGTACCTCCAAAATTTCTTTACTCTGTATCATATGTGGGAGGGCTTGGCAAGTTTCCTATATTTTATTATTTTTTTATAATGGCAATAATTTGGTCATTTCCTTGCCCCTCTAGTGGTCCATATTCAAATTCAATCGTAGAACCCTCAGGGATTTGCTCAAGAGCGGCTTTGATTTCATCTGTAAAGGTGATAAAGGTTTTGGTTTCTCCTGAAGAAAGAGTAATTTCTACAGAAAAATTATCACAGAAGCCATTAAAGACTCCCTTTGCAGTTTGCGTGTTTTCCTTTGGCGCTTCTGTAGTGACTTCTTCTGTTGATTCGCCTTCTGAAGAAGCCTCGCTAGAAGGGTTTTCTGCTGAGTTAGTAGCTTCCTCACTAGTAATTTCTTCAGAGGTTGGTTCGTTTTCTGTTTTCTTGTCTTTACAGGCTGTAAAAGAAAACATACATAATAAAATAAGAAAAAGTGCTGTTGTTAATTTGCGTTTCATATGCATTCTCCTTTTAATTTTTTAAAAATATTGATAGGCAAAGATATTATAGCATATCCTTATTTAGGAGACAATGGAATAGAAAAGAAATAAAGTAGGTTGAAAAAATGCAGTCATACTGTTAAGATGAAAGACAAGAGACCAAAGTGTTGTTTAACGACACTTATGAGTTTACAAAGCAAACTCGATTTTGGTGCGTCTTTACGATGCAACTTCCTATAACGGAACAAAGCTACGGAGGAAAAAAGAATGGAAAAACAATATGATTTGGCTATTATAGGCTCAGGACCAGCAGGCTTGTCAGCAGCCGTATACGCCAAAAGAGCAATGCTTGATACGGTGGTAATAGAAAAGGAACCCTTTAGTGGAGGACAAATTGTAAATACCTATGAGGTGGATAATTATCTTGGAATTCCACAGGTGAATGGCTATGATTTAGCAGTAAAATTTGAAGAGCATGCAAAAAGATTAGGTGCTCAGTTTGTGGAAGGTACCGTTTCTTCTATAGAAGTAGGAGAGAAAGAAAAAAAACTGATTCTAAATAATAAAGAAATCACCGCAAAGGCTATTATCGTTGCGGCAGGGGCAGAGCATAGAAAGCTAGGCGTAAAGGGCGAAGAGGAATTTATGGGGTTAGGAGTATCCTACTGTGCTACCTGTGACGGAGCCTTTTTTAGAGAAAAAACAGTAGCAGTAGTGGGAGGGGGAGATGTTGCTCTTGAAGACGCCCTATTTTTAGCAAGAGGGTGTAAAAAGGTGTATTTGATTCATAGAAGAGATGAATTTCGTGGTGCAAAAATATTACAAGAGCAGGTAAAAAAACAAAGTAATATTGAAATTTTGTATCACACCATTGTAACTGAGATTACGGGAGAGGAACAGGTAAGGGGAGCAGAGGTAGAAACTGTAACCAACAAAGAAAAGAGTCACCTAAGCTTAGATGGAATTTTTGTAGCAGTAGGAACAAAGCCACAAACAGAGCCATACAAGGGGCTTCTTTCTATGGACGAGGGTGGATATATTATTGCAGATGAAACGGGAGTTACTAATATTCCTGGTATTTTTGTTGCAGGAGATAGTCGCAAAAAGCAGCTACGACAGATTATTACAGCGGCAGCAGATGGAGCAAATTGTGTTACCTCAGTGGAAAAATATTTGACAAATGAAAATTAACGTGATAAACCCCGGTATAGCAAAACTGTACTTGGGTTTTTGCTTTGTAAATTAACAAATGAAAAATGGAGGGAAACGAAATGAACTGGAGTCTTTTATTTTTTACCAACAGTATTTTATTAGGAGTGGGACTGGCAATGGATGCATTTTCCGTATCTCTTGCCAATGGCTTAAATGAGCCAGCTATGAAAAAGAAAAGAATGGGAATGATTGCAGGAGTATTTGCAGTATTTCAAGCAATTATGCCAATGATTGGATGGGGCTGTGTCCATACTATGCTACAGTATTTTAAAGTATTTGAAAAATTTATTCCTTGGATTGCCCTTGTTTTACTTCTTTTTATTGGTGGAAAAATGATACTAGATGGAATAAAAAATAATGAGGAAGAGCTCGAAGAAACAAAGGTAGGAATGGGAGCGCTAATGCTACAGGGAATTGCTACTTCTATTGATGCATTGTCAGTAGGGTTCACCATTGCGGATTATAATGTGGTTATGGCAAGTGTGTGCGCGTTCATTATTGCAGTGGTAACATTTATAATCTGTGTAGTGGGACTTATAATAGGAAAGAAGTTTGGAATGAAGATTTCTAATCGAGCAACTATATTTGGGGGATGTATACTAATTGTAATTGGCTTGGAGATATTCGTTAAAGGAGTATTTTAGGGAAGGTGTGAAAGTTTTGAATGATTTATGCTAAAGCATTAGCCATGCTACATTCTATGTAGGGCATTCGCCCTATAGAAAAAATCCCATAAAGTAGGCTTAGTGTGCAAGCACCCACGCATACTTTATGAAATTTTTTCTGCATGGCTAATTTGTTAACAAAGTATTAAATTTTCATCACAGAATGATTGACAAAGGGGGAAGGGTTTGTTATAATAGGCAAGGTAAGTGAAGATATTTAATAACTTTGTAACAATTAATACAGAAGAAGATGTACGCATTTTAGGAGGTTGTACAATGAATAAATTAGCGTTAGGGCTAACAACAACAGCATTAACAGCAATATTAGCATTAGGAGCTGGTCAAGAGGTAGGAGCTGCGAATACAGTTTCTTATGATAGCACAGCAGTAGCAGGTGTTTCTGTTTCTATTGATACATTTGTTGCATCACAAGAAGAAAAAGAAGCAGAAGTAACAGAGAAAAAGGTAGAAACCAAAAAGTCACCATATGCTAACATTGCAATTGCTAAGGTTGATAATAGTGTAAACATTAGAAAAAAAGCAGACGAATCTTCAGAAGTAGTTGGAAAGCTTTATAAAGGAGCAGCAGGAACTGTAGTAAAGAAAGGTAAGGTTTGGACTAAGATTAAGTCTGGAAGCGTAACTGGATATGTAAAAAATACTTACCTTGTATATGGTAGTGCAGCAGAAAAATATGCGAATCAAGTAGGAACTAAGATTGCAACAGTAAATACTACTACATTAAAGGTTCGTAATAAAAGAAGTATTTCAAAATCAGAAGTTGTAACCTTGGTACCAATTGAAGAGAAGTTTGAAGTACTAAAGGAATATGACAAATGGGTAAGAATTCAAGTAGATGAAGATGTAAAAGGATATGTTGCAAAAGAATTTGTAGACATAGAAATCGAATTAGATGAAGCAGTTTCTATTGAAGAAGAACAAAGAAGACAACAACAAGAACAAGAGGAGCAACAAGAAGCGAATACGAATAGCTCAAGCAATTCAAGCTCAAATAGTTCTAGTTCAAATAGCTCAAGCAGTTCAAGTAACTCAAATAGCTCAAGTAATTCAGGAAATTCAAATAAACCTAGTACACCAGCTAAGAAACCAAGTACAAATGTATCTGCTCCAACTAATACCTCTGCAACAAGACAAGAGGTTGTAAATTATGCATTACAGTTTGTAGGTAATCCATATAAATATGGTGGTACAAGCTTAACAAATGGAACAGATTGTTCTGGATTTACAATGTCAGTATATGCACATTTTGGTATTTCTCTTAACCGTACTTCTCGTGATCAGGTAAAGAATGGTACTAACATTCCAGTCAGTCAAGTTCAACCTGGAGATTTAGTATTCTATACAAAGAGTAACGGAGTAATCGGACACGTTGCATTATATATTGGTAATGGACAAGTAGTTCATGCAAGTACAGAAAAGACAGGAATTAAGATTTCTAATATGTATTATAGAACACCTTACAAGGCAACAAGCATTCTTGATTAATTGAAAATAATTTATGCAGAAGAGTAGCACTAAGATATAATCTTAGTGCTACTTTTTTTGAACAAACACTTGATAATTATTTGGAAAAAGAGTACAATTATAGTATGAGATTTTACACTTTTGTTGTGGAAAATGCAAAGTATACAAGAGAGAAATGAGGTATGAAACATAGGGAAAAGCATAGGACGAAAAGTGATTATGATGTTAAGTGTATTAGGCATCTTGGTAATATTAACCTGCCTACTGAATAGTTCAGCACTTTCATATGTTGCGGGCTTTAATACGTCGGTAGAACAGGAAGTTAAGAACTTAAAGGTAGCCATGGAAAAAGGAGACCAGGAGGCAATTACGAAAGCAGAAGATAACATTGCATATTCTGTAAAGCATGGAATTATCAGAGTAAATGGAACAATAGTATTTGATAATATCCTTCTAGTGTTTTCAATTATATTAGTAATTGTAATGGGAATTTTTGCTCATAGAAATATTGTAAAACCAGCTAAATCAGCAAGTGCACAGCTAGGTGAAATTGTAGAAAAGATAGAGCGTAACCAAGGTGATTTAACAAGTCGAATTCATGTGAAATCAAAGGATGAAATAGGACGTTTAGTTGTTGGAATGAACGGTTTTATTGAGCAGCTTCAAAAGTTAATGCAAAAAATACAAAGTGAATCTCAAAAAATGCTTCAGTCCGCTGATGAGGTTACACAAAGTGTAGGAGAATCGAATCAAGGGGCAATGAATGTTTCTGCAGCAGCACAACAATTAGCAGCAAGTATGGAAGAGGTTTCTGCCACTCTTGACCAAATTAGCCAAGGAAGTAAGAGTATCTTAGGAAAAGTACAAGGGATGCAAGATAGCGTTATAAGTGAAACTGAGAATGTAGAGCAAATTCAACAACGTGCTCAGAAAATGAATCACGAGACAGTAGAAAATAAGAATTCTGCAGAAAATATTTTTGAGTCTGTAGGGGCTACATTAAAAGAGGCTGTAAATGAAAGTAGAAGCGTAGAAAAAATTAATGAATTAACTGGAAATATTTTAGAGATTGCTAGTCAAACAAACTTACTTGCACTGAATGCATCTATTGAAGCAGCAAGAGCAGGAGAGGCAGGAAAAGGCTTTGCAGTTGTTGCTGATGAAATTCGCCAGTTAGCAGATAGTAGTAGAGAAACAGCTAGTGATATTCAAGGAATTAGTAGAATTGTAACGAGTGCAGTAGAGAAGCTTGCAGGGGAAGCAACAAAAATGCTAGAGTTTGTAAATGGGGATGTAATTAGAGACTATGATAGCTTTGTAGCCATTGCAAATCAATATGAGAAGGATGCAAAACAAATGCAGGCTATTCTTACAGCATTTTCTAAACAAGCTACAGAAATTGCAGATACTATGTCGCTAATGAATCAAGGAATTCAAGATATTTCTACAACAGTAGAGGAAAGCTCAAATGGTATTTCAGGAGTAGCAGAGGATGCTACTGTATTAGTAGAAGCAATTGCACATATTCAAGAGGAAAGTGATGATAATCAAGAGATTGCAAAAGAGTTAGAGGGAGAAGTAAGTCGTTTCGAAAAAGTATAAATCCTTTAGAGTATTATTTATAAAAAGCTAGGAGAATAAAAAACTCTTAGCTTTTTATTTTTTGTTAAAAAATTATAAAATATATGAAAAAATGGTAAAATCGATTGACAAATGCAGCGGAATTGATATAATATCAATATAAATTAGCACTCGATAAAAGAGAGTGCTAACAAAAACGACCGAAGGACAAAAAATAATTTTTACACAAGAATGGAGGTTACTATGGAAAAAGAACAAACTTCATTGCAAGAAATCGATGTTGCAATGCTATCTAATGAATTAACATACAGAAAATATATGATGGACAAGGAAAAGATTCGAAACTTTTTTAGGAAAATGAGTATACCAGAATATATTGCATTACATCATATTGCACAAAATGAAACAGAATCTTCTATTTATGGAGGAAGAACCTATTTAAAGGAATTATCAGAAAAGCTTGAACTTACTATGAGAAAAACCTCCAATATGGTAGGAAAATTAAGAGACGAAGGATTAGTAACTTGGGCTCACGATGGAGACGGAAGTGAAGGTACCTATGTAATGATTACAGACCTAGGTAAGAAATTACTTCAGGAGCAGGAAGAAATATTAAAGGATTATTATGGAAATGTAATACAGAAATTTGGAAAGGATAATTTCATTCAATTATTACAGCTTATGAAACAGTTAGAAACCATAATGAGTAGCGAGGTAGAAGAAAGGGAGGCGCGTTTAGAGCATGGCAGACAAAATGATAGAATATGCAAAGAATCAAGAGGAGATATGTAGAAAAAATGATACCATTGCTCTTAGGCTTTATGATGAATATGGCGTAAATCGAGGTCTTAGGGATGAAAATGGGAACGGAGTGCTTACTGGACTTACCAATATTTCTAAAATTGTATCTTCTAAAATTGTTGATGGAAAAAAGGTACAATGTGATGGTGAACTATGGTACCGAGGATATAAGGTACAGAATTTAATTGAGGGGTTAGAAGCTGATGAAATGGGGTTTGAAAAGATAGCATATCTGCTTCTTATGGGAGAATTGCCTAGTAAGGAACAGGAACAATCATTTCGAACAATTATGGGAGAGTCTAGAACCTTACCTGATAATTTTACAAGAGATGTGATTATGAAGGCTCCAACAGGAGATATTATGAACTCTATGACCAGAAGTATTCTTACGTTAGCTTCCTACGATAAGAATGCAAAAGATACCAGTGTAAGCAATTCCTTAAGACAGTGCATACAGCTGATTAGTCAATTTCCATTGTTAGCCGTATATGGCTATAATGCATATAATCATTATGAAAAGAATGCAAGTATGATTATTCACAATCCAGATCCAAAGCTTTCTACTGCGGAAAATATATTAATGCTTATGCGTCCAGATAAAGCATATTCTAAGGTGGAGGCAAAGGTATTAGATACAGCATTGATTTTACATATGGAGCATGGTGGAGGAAATAACTCAACCTTTACAACTAGGGTAGTAACCTCTTCAGGTTCTGATACATATTCCACTATGGCTGCTGCCATGTCCTCCCTAAAGGGACCAAAGCATGGTGGTGCTAATATAAAGGTAATGGAAATGATGCAGGATATAAGAGAGCATGTGAAAGATTATGCAGATAAAGAGGAAATAGCAACTTACCTTGAGAAAATTGTAGATAAAGAGGCCTTTGACCAAAAAGGATTAATTTATGGGATGGGACATGCAGTATATTCCTTATCAGATCCAAGAGAAAAGGTATTTAAACAGTATGTAGAAGAGCTTGCCAAAGAAAAGGGAAGAGAAAAGGATTTACTTCTTTATGAAAACATCGA
>JAFPBJ010000026.1 GCA_017390525.1 Lachnospiraceae bacterium
AGAGGAAGTAATAATTATATTTGGTTCTTTATCGTATATTGGAAATCTAGAAGATAGGAGTGGGATATAGAACATGGAGCGTTACAATTTAATTATTAATAACCCCTTGTATCAAGAGTATATGAATCAGATACAGGAGGAAGAGAAAAATCGTACCTTTTGTAAACATAATATAGAGCATTCCTTAGATGTAGCTCGTATTGCTTATATTATAAATTTAGAAAAAGGGCTTAAGTTTAGCAAGGATTTAATCTATGCCACTGCCCTTTTGCATGATTTAGGAAGATGTGCCCAGTACAAGGACAACACGCCACATCACAAGGCAAGTGCCAAAATTGCGTACAAAATTTTAAGTGAATGTAATTATGCAGAAATTGAAAAGGCATTAATTTGCGATACCATTTTAAATCATAGCGGTGATAAGGACTTATTGCCAGACAGTTTTCAATGGGTATTCTATCAAGGAGACAAATTATCAAGACAGTGCTCTATTTGTGAAGAATACCATAATTGCTATTGGTCAGAGGAAATGAAAAACCAAAGAATATTGTATTAACGGACAATATAGAAGGGAAGCACACTAAAATGAAAATAGGAAAAAAAGAATTTAACTTAAACGGTAACGAAGCATACATCATGGGAATACTGAACGTGACTCCGGATTCCTTTTCAGATGGTGGAAAATTTAATGAAATAGATCAGGCATTATTTCAAGCTGAAAAAATGATAAAGGATGGGGCAGCTATCATAGATGTAGGGGGAGAATCCACTCGCCCCAATTATACTATGATATCTGAAGAGGAGGAAATAGAAAGAGTCCTTCCAGTGATTGAGAAGCTAAAGGAAAGCTTTGATACTCCAATTTCTTTAGATACTTACAAATCTAAGGTAGCCCAGGCAGGAATACAGGCAGGAGTTGATTTAATTAACGATATTTGGGGATTAAAATGGGATGAGGATATGGCAAAGGTAATTGCCAGAGGGCAAGTAGCCGCTTGCTTAATGCATAACAGAAAAGAAGCAAAATACCATAGATTTATGGAAGAGGTACTAAATGATTTAGAGGATAGCGTAGAAATTGCCATTGCAGCAGGAATGGATATGTCAAAAATTATACTAGATCCAGGAGTAGGCTTTGCAAAGGATTTGTCTCAGAATTTGGAGGTTATTAAGCAGATTGATCAGCTTCATTCCTTAGGCTTTCCTATTTTATTAGGAACCTCTAGAAAATCGGTGATTGGGTTAAGCCTTGATTTACCAGTAGATCAAAGAGAGGAAGGCACAATTGCAACCACTGTAATTGGACGAATGAAGGGCTGCAAATTCTTTAGAGTGCATAATGTAGAAGCCAATTATCGTGCGCTAAAAATGACAGAGGCTATTTTGTATTAATCAAATAGGATTAGAATTGAGGAAGCTATGGATTACATTACCATTGAAAATTTAGAGATATTTGCACATCATGGAGTATTAAAGGAAGAAAATGTACTTGGACAAAAGTTTATTCTTTCTCTTAAGCTATACCTTGATACCAGCAAGGCTGGAAGGGAAGATAATTTAGAAGCTACAGTGAATTATGCGGCTTTATGTGAAAAGCTAGAGCAGTGGATGCAGGAAAGAAGCCAGTTAATCGAAACCGTGGCATATCGTCTTTGTGAGCATATTTTATTAGAATTTCCCTTGGTGAAAAAGGTGTGGATACAAGTAAAAAAGCCTTGGGCACCTATTTTAAAGCATGTGGAATATGTTAGTGTAACCACACAAAAACAATGGAATCAGGTATACCTTTCTATTGGCTCCAATCTAGGAGACAAAAAGGCGTACCTAGACCAATGCATCAAGGAATTACAAGAGGATAAAAAAATTCGAGTAGAAAAGGTATCTGACTATATTGAAACAGAGCCTGTGGGAGAAGTGGTACAGGATAATTTTTTAAATGGAGCGGTGTCCCTTAAGACTCTTTATGAGCCACAGGAGCTACTAGAGGTGATTCACGAAATTGAAGCTCATGCGAAAAGAGAGAGAAAGATTCATTGGGGACCTCGTACCCTAGATATTGATATTTTACTATATGAAAATCAAATCATACACACAGAGGATTTAATGCTTCCCCATCCAGAAATGACGAAGCGGATGTTTGTATTAGAGCCTTTAGCAGCCATTGCCCCTTACGCAGTGGAGCCTATTACGCAAAAGACCATACTAAATTTAAAAGAAGAGCTAGAAAAAGTGTCCCTATAATGAAATAGAGACACTTTTATTTTTTGACTATTTTTTGGAAGCCTTTGGTGCGAAGGCTTGAACGGTAGGGGTACTATCCTTTAGTTTGATGTAATAGCCATTAGAGGTTCCGAACTCTTGGAAAAACAAAAAGTTAGAGGTTACATTTAGGTTGCGATAATTTCCGGGTTTAATGAGCACCACATTATCTCCAGATAGATCCATTCGTTTTAAACCAGAATTTTCTTTATCATCCACCTGATAAAAAATATAATCCTTCGTTACATTAAAGGTGGAACAACGCTCAGAGGTTAAGGTGGTTGCTTCGTTAGCATTTGTTAAATCAATTCGTTCTAAGGCATAGTTATTAGAAATATCTAAAAAGTAAATATAATTTCCCATGCGTACAGGGTTATAAGCGCTTCCTTCGTACACGGCCATTTGATGCTTGTAGTTAAAATCACTTTGGTAAATATTTTGATTTAAGGGGTTAAAATAATAAAATACATCGGAACCAAAGGAGGTAGGAACTACGTTATCCTTTGTAAGGGCAGTAGATTTTTCTTTTACAATATTCATATGAGTAAGGGTGATTCCTGTTTTTTTGTCATAGGATTGATATAGTAAATCATTTCCATAAAGACACATGGATTTGGTAACATGGTTATCTACTGTGGAGGTTTTTTCATTTTTGTATTTCATTTTTATAATTCCATATTGGGCAAAGGCGAAGAAATTTTCTCTTGAGTTAGAGGCTGTGTTGGTTTTTATGTAGTAAAGAAAATTCTTGCTTCCATTTAAAAAGGAAACGCTGTCATCGTTGATTTTCTCAATGTGACTACCATCGCTATTCATTTTATATAAATGATTTTGATCCGCCCAGTTAGAAAAATAAATCGTATGATCCTTTTCATAAAAAAGCCCATTATTTATGGTGTTACAGGGCGTGTTTCCAAGGGAGCCAGCAGTATTTTTTTGCTGCCCTTCTCTTATTTTTGGTAAACAAATATTATAAATTAATACCATGGCTGCAAAAAAAAGCAGAGTAAAGATTAAAATTTTTTTTCTCAAGGTAATTCCTCCCGTTTTGTGTAAAAATGTCCATAATAATGTGAAAACTTATTTTCACATTATTATAGACATATAATTTTATAAAAAGCAAGAAAAATGCAAGAAAATAGTGGAAAAACATTAACTTTTTAAAGGATATGTGTTATAATACTTCTATATGGGTGAATATTCATTCACCAGAGCTTGAAAAAATAGGATAGAGGAGTTTCATAATGACATTAGAAGAAATACGAAAAGACATAGATAGCGTAGATGCTAAGCTAGTAGCACTATTTGAGGAAAGAATGAAGCTTGCTAAG
>JAFPBJ010000027.1 GCA_017390525.1 Lachnospiraceae bacterium
ATTGCATATGAAAGTGAGCAGATTACTTGTTTACTATGGGCATATGTGGGAGAAAAGGAGAATGGGGAGGCACAAGTGATATATGAAGAGGACATGGTTCACTTAGTGCTAACTGAGGTGTAGAAAGGAATTTGCTAGGATGAAGTGGAAGAAGGCAAAAAATCAGGAAGTAAATAAAGTAATAGAAGGGGGAGAGCTTTTTTTCAGGGATAGCCACAAGGTGTGGGGGTGTTTTGCAAGGGCGCTGCTTATCTTTTTGGTGGTGTTTGGTGGAATTGGATGCTTTTTAACAGCCTTTGAAATCCCTTTTTCTATTATAAATGTAATGGCTATTTTGTTAGGGATTTCTTGCTATTGTAGTTTCTTATTTTATAATAGGCTTACAAAGAATTTAGGATATCCGCTTTTGTTTGTAGGAATTTTAGCCTTTGTACTTACAAAGTATCGTTATATAAACAGTGGTTTTTACGCTATGGTCAATATTATGTATGAAAAGTTAAGAACCATTTTAAATGTAGAGGATTCCATGGAATATTTTGAGCAGATTGGAAATCGTGATATTACAATTACCTTAGGTATTATTACGGTAGGCTTAGGTCTAATTATTTTATTAAATGCATTGATTTCTAATTATATGAGCTTTGGATGGACCTTTGTAATAACAGGCTGGATGTTACTGTTGCCACTTTATTTTGGACTAAAAATGAATGTGATATTTTTAGTTATGATCTTAGTGGGATATGGCACGATTTATGTGTTAAAGCGAAGTAAGCATTATAAATATCCGCCGAAAAAGCAACAATTTAAAGTATCTAAGAAAAAGGGTGCTTCCTATTATCAAAGTGGTGCTATGATTTATCAGACAATAGCCTTTGTAGCTGTGCTTGGTGGAATAATTGTGTGCTTTACAGGTGCGCTGGTAGGTGGACTTCATTTTACTACACCAGAAGCTTGGGATAAATATAAAACAGTGGCAGATAGCTATATAAGAGATGTTGTAGCGTATGGTTTTGAAGGACTTTTTAATCGCTATGAGGCAAAGGGCGGACTAAGCGCTGGTCAGCTTGGCGGTGTGGCTTCTGTTCGTTCAGACCGCGAGGTAGATTTAGCCATTCAATATGCACCAGATTCTCTTGAGCCAGTCTATCTTAGAAGCTTTATTGGAGAGGAATATAAAAAAGACCATTGGACCATGGCGGAATATGGGATGAATGGACACGGCCATTTTAAAGAGGCTGAGCAAATCAAAAAAGACTTTGATGCAAACAAAGGTGGCACCAAAGGAAAAATGAAAATTACCAATGTAAGAGTAGAAAATGGTATATATAATTTCCTTCCTTATTACACCTATACCAATCAGGACAAAGAGTTACCGAATTATTTAGAGAAGGGGGAGGAGCAGATTGTAACCTATTATCATACTGATAAAGTGGATAAGGCAATGGAAGAAACACGTTGTTGGAAATTCGACTTTTTAAATGAGTTTTATGAAGAAATCATGGTACCTATAGAAAATTGGGACAGCTTGGATAAAATAATCGAAGAGCAAGGATGGTATTATTTAAATGCAAAAGAGGCAGTAGAAAAGGTACAAAATTATTTTGAAGAAGAATATACCTATAGCTTGCGACCAGGTCTTACTCCTCGGAATGGAGATTTTGTAGAACATTTTCTAAAAAGGAAAAAGGGCTTTTGCGCTCATTTTGCATCCACTGCCACCTTGTTGTTTCGGAGAATGGGATTTCCTGCTCGGTATGTAGAGGGCTATGTGGCTACTTATGATAGTATCTCAGAAGGTGAATTAGTAGAAGGAGAAGAGTATAAGGACTGGCTACAGGGAAAAAATGCACTTGGAGAAACCTCTGTTATTAATGTGGAAGTACAGGATAACAATGCCCACGCCTGGGTAGAGCTTTATATCAATGGAATAGGTTGGGTGCCAGTGGAAGTGACACCAAGTAACTCAGAAGAGGAAGCGTTAGGAGATTTCTGGTCCTTGTTTGACGGCTTTATGGATGGAGATGGAACAGAGCTAGGAAACAATCAAGGTGCAGGTAATCTTGGTGTCAATCAGCAGGGCTTTCAAAATAATTTAAATCAGTTTACGAGGTTGCTTTTATATGCGCTTGCACTATTGGTTGCTTTTGTGGTACTTCGATTGTGTTATCGTTTCTTCTTGCTAATGCAATGGCTTCATACAGGCTCTCTTGAAAAAAATATGATACATCGATATGAATATATGTGGAAGAGACTATGTGTTATAGGTGGGGAGGAATTCTTCACAAAATATCGAATGCAAAAGGAGCAAATAAGTTATTTTATAAAGCAGGGCTTTTTAAAGGAGAATAGTGATTTTCCTAAAAAGCTACTTGAAATTAGCTACAGTGGATGCCAGGTTACACAGGAAGAATATAAGAGCTTAACGAAACAAATCAAACAATTGCATAAGAAAGCAGTATGGCATTTATTAAAGCAAAGGGTAAAAAGGTAAAAACTTTTTACCTTTTTTTGTGAAATAGTTGACAAGAATGTCTATATTGTATATATTATAGATATACAATAATTACGAACAAAAAGAGAAAAATTAGAGGTGAAGGCTTATGGAATATGCATTAGAGGTTACAGGTTTATCAAAAAAATATAAGGAATTTCATTTGAAGGATGTGAATATTTCCTTGCCCTCAGGATGTATTATGGGGTTTATCGGTCAAAATGGAGCGGGAAAAACAACCACTATTCAATTAATTCTTGATATTATCAAGGGAGACAGTGGAAAGATTAATATTTTTGGTATGGATCATCATAAGGATGGGGTGGCAATTAAGGAAGAAATCGGAGTGGTATTTGATGAAATGGGATATCACGAAAGCTTTACACCAATGCAGATTAATCATATGATGAAGCATGTTTATACTCATTGGAAGGAGGAAGTATTTTTTGATTATCTTAGCAGATTTGCTCTTCCTAAGAAACAAAAATGTGGCTCCTTTTCTAGAGGAATGAGAATGAAGCTTCAAATCGCAGTTGCCCTTTCTCATGAGGCAAAGCTTCTTATTATGGATGAGCCAACGAGTGGACTTGACCCTGTAGTAAGAAATGAAATTCTAGAAATCTTTCAGGAATTTGTAGTGGATGAGGAACACACTATTATGATGTCCTCTCATATGATTGGAGATTTAGAGCGAATTGCAGATATGATTACCTTTATTGATAGAGGACGAATTTTGTTATCAGGAAACAAGGACGAAATTATTGAACAACATGGAATGGTACGTTGCAAAAAGGAGGATTTTGAGAAAATACATAGTGATGAATTTGTATCCTCAAGAAAGTCTACAGTAGGGGTGGAGGCTTTAGTTTCGAATCGAAAACAATTTAAAAGGGAGCATGAAAATTTACTAATCGAGCCAGCATCTTTAGAGGAAATTTTGATTTTCTATATTCAAAGAAATGGGAAGGTAGGCGATTAGTTATGAAAGGGTTATTTATACGGGATTACTATACCTTAAAAGCATATATGAAGCAGTGCTTTCTTGTAACAGCAGGAGTGGTATTGGTTGCAGTATTATTTTTTATAAGCTCCCGTCATGGAAATATTGCAAAGGCAATTGTTTCCATGGAACAAGAGGGAGAAACGACGGCAAAGGAATTTTATGCCCTTATTAAAGTGTCTGTTAATATGATTTTACTCATTCCTTTGGCATATATGGGAACAGGAATTACTTGTTTTCATGCAGACGAAGAAGCCCATTTTTCTAAGGTGCTTTATAGTTTACCAGTGACAGATAAGGAGATTGTAGGAAGTAGATATCTTTCCAACTTATTTTTTGCGGTGGTAAGTTTAGTTGGTGCAATTTTAGCAGGAATATGCGTTTGCCTTACTAGCGATTATTTTAAAGTAACAGAAATTATGGGAAATATTATTACGATTTTTTCACTGCTCCTAATTTACACTAGTGCGAATTTAGTGCTTGCTTACTTGGTTGGATATAAAATAGCAGGAAATATTATGGTGGGAATATTGATGGGAATTTGGATTCTTTGTATTCCATTAGTAGCACAACTTTCAGAGGAGAAAATGATGAAATTGGTAAGAGAATTGCCTAGCCTTATGCAGGAAAAATGTGGAATATTCTTACTGGTAGCCATTGGTGTTTGTGTAATTTCTTATTTCGTTTCCTTAAGAATTGTGGAGAAAAAAGGAGGAGTAGCGTAATGGGTGGTTTATTTTATAAAGATTTTATTGCTACAAAAGCATATTATTATGTGATAGCCATGCTCGGTCTTTTCTTTTTTATATTATTGGGCCATGGATTGTTACCAGTAGATCAAGAAACCTTAGACATTTTGTTTATGACCTTAATTTTAATCATTATTTGTACGCTTTTTATGGTAATCATAGGAAATGTTGAGGTCAATCTTATGAAGGCAGACGAGGGGAATAAAAGAAGAGCGTATATGCTTAGCTTACCTGTTTCTAAGAAGCAATATGTAGCATCAAAATATTTGTTTTTGCTTCTTTCGTTTTATACTGTTTTATCTGCATCCTTATTGTATATTCAAATTTTTATAGCAAATTGTAAGACAGATCTTGCTAGTGGGTTGATAGAAGGGGTAGCTGCATTACTTCCAGTTATAGCCTTTACCTTTTTAGTGGTTACTGCCATAGAGCTTCCTTTTTATTTTGCTTTTGGTACAGATAAGGGGGGAAGAGTGAAAACAGGTTTATTAGTAGGCGTATTTTTTGTTGGAATTGTGTATATATTATTTGGAGATTTAAGTATATTTGATTCATGGTCGTTAGAAGCGGTTGTAGAATTTGTAAAAAAACATCCTAAGGAGGTTATGATATTGCAGTTAATCAGTCCCTATTTATCTATGCTAGTATATTACATCTCCTACATTGTGTCTTGTAAGCTAATAGGAAGGGAGGAAGAAGCATGACCCAAAAAAGAATTTTAATTTATAGTTTACTTAGCTTTTTGCCAGTATGGGGTATAACGATTCTATATATGCTATGTGGTGGAAAGTACGAAAGTAATGGAATGAATCTTATTTTAACCTTAAGTATGATATGTCCAGTAATTGCTGTCATTGGGACTAGATTATTTACAAAAGAAGGCTTTGGGAGCAAAGAAAATCCTGTTATGCTGTTAGGAATTGACTTGTCTAAGGGGAAATGGATTTGGTTTTTGGCAGCCTTTCTTCTTCCTATTTTTTATTCGGATTTAGGAATTGGGTTATTTTATTTGTTGTTTCCTAAGAGCTTTGATGGCAGCCTTCCAGGATTAATGAAAGAACTAAGAGAAGTATGGTGGATGTTTCCGATTAGTGGAATTACCAACGCACTGGTATTTTCCTTTGGGGCACTAGGAGAGGAAATAGGTTGGAGAACTTATTTATATCCAAAGCTTGAGGAATTATTTGGAAATACAAAGGCAATTATTTTTGGCGGTATAATTTGGGGAGTTTGGCATTATCCTGCAATTTATATGGGGCATAATTTTGGCCGTGGATATCTTGGAGAACCCTTTAGTGGATTTTTTGTATTTACAATCTTTACAATTTTTGTGGGAGCATGTTTACATTACATAACCAAGAAAACAAAGTCAGTATGGGCAGCAGCTTTCTTTCATGCCTCCAATAATGTGTTTTTTGGGAATACCCTTCTTTTTATGGCACTTTCAAAAGAAAGGGTGCCAAAGCTTGTACAGGAATCACCTGTATTTTTAGCAATCGTTTTTATACCAGTATGTATACTTGGAATTGTGTGTATGATTTGTTTAAACAAGGAAGAAAAATCCCTTAAAAATAAAGGTAATCTGTGATATTTGTATAAAAAAAGTAAAGAAATTCATGAAAAAATACATGAAAGTGCTAGCCAAACATCGAAAAATGTTGTATACTGAAATAAGGTATATGTATATGGGAAGAGGTGTTGGATTTGCATAAAACACAGATTGATAGAATGGTCAACGAGTTAACAAAGCGAGGCGAACATTCAAGGAATAAAGCATTATTTATTAGGCATTATGATGCTTACTGTATAGATGCAGATTATGTACAAAATATAATGAAGGATGCAGATTTTACCTACTTCGCTCATGAGTTTTCGTTAGAGGATATTCAACCGGCGTATGAGCCATTTTTGAATTGGATTAAGGAGTTATATGAGCAAAGTGGGGAGGAAAGTCCACGTTCATTTTTAGAAAAATGTCAGGTTTATCCATTGCATTATGATATATTTGAATCATATTTTGAGACTGGTGAGGCTAGCAGATGGGAAGATATTTTACTTCATGAGATTAAGTATGAACAAAAACGTATGATGGATAATATGATTCAGATATTGAAATTTGTTTCTAAGAAAAGACCGATTTTTATGTTGCTGAATCGGATTCACTTTGCACAGGATTCTACGTTACGTTTTTTATGTGTATTATTGCAGGAGTTAAAGGAATGTAGCATTTACATTCTAGGAGCCTATAATGAAGAATATAAGGTAAGACAATATTTATTAGATGAATGGGAACAATTTACTGATTTCATAGATAAACAGCGGTTTGTAGTAAGCTGGGTGTCTCAGGAGAATTCAGAGGAATATTATGATTCGGATTTTGTTCCTATAGATGATAAATTAGATCATTATATAACTGAGCTTCAGAACATGGTAGAATTTGGAGCATATTCTCAGGCGAATTATTACTTATTTTTTGTCTTTCAAAAATATCAAAATCATATAGAAGATATTGGGGTAGAAAGCTGGATTAAAATTTGTTTATTATATTTACGCAATAAGGTGTATTTAAATGATGTAAGTAATGCAATTCGTGTGGGTAATCGCATGAAGGATACAATTTTATTGGTAAAAAATCGGGAACAAAAAATGTTTATGGTGGCATATTATATTGGCATGGCACAGGTTTATAACCGTCGTTTTGAAATTGCAAGCCAGTGTGTGGAACAATGTAAAAACATACTAGAAAAGTGTAATGATGAAATATTCAAAGTGCGTATGTTAATATTAAAGGATGTAAATATCTACAAAGGTTTTGATGCTCAGAATATGGATGATGCTCCAAAAGTTGTTGATCAAACCTTGATAAAATTATTGAAAAAATATAATTTTCGCAATCACCTTGCCTACCTATATACAAATTGTTTGGAAAATTATTTTAATTCTATCCGCCATGAAAGTCCTGATGATAATGGATATTACAGAGAAGGATTACGAATTGCAAAAGAAATTGGCAATGATAACTGTACCATTGTTTTTTATATCAATCGTGTCGTGCTTGCTTCTTCTTTTGGTAGATATGAGCTTCCTGAGGTTTACTATAAGAAAATTCTTCCTTTGGTAGAAAAAAGACAAAGCTTAAGAGATTTATGTAACACCTATAATGGTATGGGCTATTTTACTTGTGTAGTTGGAAGCTATGAGAAGTCTGACGATTATTTTAATCAGGCGTTACGTTTATCTTATGACATTAAAGATACAAAGCTTGTAGCAGAAACCTTATATAATAAATGTGTTACTGCTTTTATGGCAAAGGATTATAAAAATGCCATTCGATATATTGAATTTTCTATTGATATCGTAGAAGAAATGGGATATATGAGATTTATTGCCAATTGGTCTAAGCTATATGGACTTGCAGCCCTAGCAAATTATTATGACAATAATGGATATAGCTGTAACTTCCATTTTGAGAAAATGAAACGATTTTTGGCGCATTTAATTCGTACCACAGATGAGTCTAAGTTTGCTTTTTGGGATGACGATTTATTCCTTTATTATTTGCTCAATGGTATGATAGAAAAAAGTGCAGAAAATTATGCAGCAGCCTTGGAAGAATTTAAGCTTGCTAAGAGACATTTAGTTCGAACTCCAGGCTTTCATTTTTTTGGATACCCAATTTGGGCAAAGGAAATGGTGCAAATATTTGAGGAAATGCATTTACAATCCGAAGCAAAAGAAGTGCTAGCAGAAACCATAGAGGTGTTAAAGGAAAAGAATTATATAGCAGAGATTGAAGAATTAGAGGCTATGCTTTATCATAAGGAATTTGTACAGAAGGAATATTCTTTTCCTCTTGATAAAGAGTTATCTGTGGAACTTAAGTCTTTATGTAATGAGGCTGCAATTAAAAGAGCTAATAAAATGTTTCGCAGTAACTCAGAATTTTTAGTAGTGTGGCAAAATGTATTGGCAGAGAAGAAGAGCTTATCAGACATTTGTGAAAATGCTCTTAGCGTTGCTATGAATCACTTTGGTGTAGATCAACTATTTATTTTTTCTAGAGGGAAGGAGAAGTTAGATCCATTTTTATCTTCAAATAAAAGAAGCTTTTCTTCTAAAGAATTAGCTATAATCGAGAAGTTTGCCAAAAACTATCCAAATGGTTTTGTAGTATCTAGATTAGAAAAGGAATTCTATGTATTTAAAGAGGTACTTGGTATTTTTGATTTAGGGAATGTGGTATCTTTTATGATGGTGCCATATCTTCGTGGAGGTGTAGTAGAAGGTGTTGCCCTTGCTTATATCGTAATGAAGGAAAACCTTAGAATGAATGGATATGTACTTAGTGCAGATGGGCTTACTATCTTTAAGGCTACATATCGTCAGCTTGTAGATTTAGTAGAAAAGGAAAAAGCAAGCGAAATGGTACACACTATGAATGAAAAGCTGTTGGCGGCTAATAAAAAGCTAGAGGAGATTGCTATTAAGGATGCGTTAACTGGCATATATAATCGTCAGGGCCTTTCAACAACTGTGGAGGAATTAGAAAAAGAAGGCAATGGAAGCTGTGCGATTCTTTATTTTGACCTAGATAACTTTAAGTATTACAATGATACCTTTGGTCACGATATTGGAGATTTGATTCTCATACGATTAGCTCGCATTTTAAGAGATTTAGCTCCAGAAAACGGAATTCCAATTCGTTATGGTGGAGATGAATTTTTATTATTGGTTCCGAACGAAGGAGAAGAAACTGGAGTAATTCTAGCTAAAAAATTCTATAAAATTTTAGATGAGGATCAATATTTTGTTCCAGATATAGAAGAAAAAATTGGACGAAAGGTTACGATTCCAGAGGAAAAATTGATTTCTAGTTCAATTGGAATTGCTGCAGCAGATAAAGAGGCTCGCTGTGACATGGCAGGTGCTATTATGCATGCAGATGAAGCACTTTATCGTATTAAGAAAACTACAAAGAAGGATTATATTACTTGGACAAGAATTGCCTTTGGCGATGTATAAGTAAAACAAAAATTCGTACAAAGTGAACTGCTTAAAGTGGTAGCTTTGTACGATATTTTTGTGTAATAGAAAAGTGATTGTATGTAGAAAAAAGAAAGGTGTATTTATGAAATGGTTAGGGAAAAAACAGCCTTGTTGGTGTAAAAGTGGAAAAAGCTATGGAGCTTGTCATGGGAATTTTGATGCGATTTTAAGGGAATATAAAAAACGAGGATTTATGGTGCCAAAACGTAAAATAATAAAAAATCAACAGCAGTTAGCGGGAATTCGTGAAAGTGGAAAAAGGAATATTGCCATTTTAGATAAGGTTGCAGAGAAAATCTGTATTGGAATGAGTACGGAAGAGATTAATCAAATTGTCCATGAGACTACATTAGCTCTAGGAGGAATTCCTGCACCTCTTGGATATGAAGGCTTTCCTAAGAGTGTATGTACCTCTATTAATCATGAGGTGTGTCATGGAATTCCTAGCAAAGATGTGATTTTAAAGGAGGGAGACATTGTAAATGTAGATGTTTCTACCCTTTACAATGGATATTATTCTGACTCCTCAAGAACCTTTTTAATGGGGGAGGTGTCACAGGAAAAGAAGGATTTAGTAAGAGTCGCTAAAGAATGTATAGATGAGGGGCTAAAGCAGGTAAAACCTTGGAAGTGTATGGGTGATATGGGATATGCTATTTTTGATTATGCTACAAAGCATGGCTATACAGTTGTAGAGGATATTGGTGGACATGGGATTGGACTAGAATTTCATGAGGATCCTTATGTGAGCTATGTTACACAGCCTAATACGGAAATGGTAATGGTGCCTGGAATGGTATTTACCATTGAGCCAATGATTAATATGGGTACCTTTGAGGTGTATGTGGATGAAGAAAATGGCTGGACTGTATACACAGAGGACCATATGCCATCAGCTCAATGGGAGGTTATGGTGGCAGTGACAGAAGAGGGCTATGAAATTATGGCATATTAAAAGAGTTATTTTGTAATCCAATGTAGAAAATTAAGGGCATCTTCCTTATGATGAGAAGATACTGGGAATAACAAATAAGTGGATTTTAGGTTGTTTTCCTTACAGAACTTAGTGTTACTCATATCAATTCCCATAGGAAGCTTTTCACCTTTGGAGTTTGTGCCATAAATGAAATAGTTTTCGTATGCTTTGATATCTTCTGCAGATAAGAAATCTTCTAGGTTATAAAAGATATCCTGACCTTGAAAATAATCAAATATTGACTTGTCAGCAAGCATTACATCAGCCTGTCTTTGGTTTAGTAACAGGTTGAATTTTGAATAGGCTGCAGAATTATATTGGTCGTCTGCCTCTGGATCGAATTGTAAAGAGGAATCAAAGGCGACCTTTTCTTTTTTGCTTAATTTAAGGGTAGGAACAAAGTCTTTTTCAATGGTTTGTACTGCTGCTTCGTTTTTCATATCATTTACAATGACACAGTAAAATCTAGTTGAAAAGGTGTTTTGATATATAATATTTCCAATGACAGGAATTAAAATTAATATAATTATGGCAATTAAGGCGTGATAACGATAGTATTCCCATAAATATTCTTTCTTTTGTTTTGGAGTCATATCCTTTAGTTTTTCTTTTTCTTGTGCTAGAAAAAGGGAGAGCTTGGTGTGCTTTTTCTCTGTGGTTGATTGTGTTTCATCAGTTATTGGTTGATTCGGTGTTTGTTCCAAAATAAGGCTCCTTTCTTATGTAAGAAATCATATAGTGCTTAAAGTATTACTAGTATATCATATTGGCGAACTTCCGTGTATGAAATATTTATAAAGTTTGTCAGATTATTGGTGAATATATTCTTTCTTTATGTTGCAATATGGATTATAATAGAGGAAGATGAAAAAAAGATATAGATGGGAGAAAAGGGCATATGAAAGAGAAGGAAGTAGCAAAATTTAATTCAAATAATGTGATTCTTAGAAAAGGAGAAGAAAGGAAGTTTGCCTTATTAATTTTAAAAGGCACTGTGATTGTAAAAGGGGATTATATGCAGCGAATTTTAAAGGCTGGAAGCATTATAGGAATACTTGAGGGAACAAGTGGGCAATATTTTTATGACTATATTGCAAAGGACGAGGTTAGTGTATTTCCGGTAGATGTGGGAGATTTGGTGGATATGAAAAAATTACTTCGAGTGAATCAGGATGGAACGAAGCTTGTGATGTCTAGTATGAAAAAGCAGCTTCAATGGTTAATACAAGTGGAAGCAGGACTAAGTAGTCAGCTAAATAAAGTAACAGAAATGTTAGACACAATGTATGAAACCTATAAATCCCTTTGTAAGAGTTATTTTGTACAGCCTATTTTTTTAGAGCAGCTTTCAGAAATTAGTCCCATGGCTAGTGAGCTTGATTATAGCTCCTTATTATATGTAACAGAATGGGCAAAGATTCCTTTAGAGGTATTTTATTCTTATTTAAATTCCAGCGAAGAGGTAGCATATTACCATATTCAGCTAGGAGTAAAGCTAGCTAAGGAATTACATGTATCCTGTGCTAGCAAGGTGAAACGTCTCATGCAGTATGCATCGCTACTTTTTGATGCAGGAGAGGAAAATCTTTTCTCTATTTATTCTGTTTTGGGACTTAAGGTTCAAGCTGCCAAAGGAAATGTAGAAGAGGTACTGAAGGAATTAGAAGAAATTACTGAGTTTTTGGGACAGCTAAAAGCCTTTATGATGGAAAGCCTTTATATTCCATTTTCCATTGATAAAACAAGAATGAATGATATTTATCTTGCTCTGAAGCAAACTGATGAGCAGGAAAATCATGGCACGCTACTGCTTCAATTTAACAATGAGCAGGTGGATAAAGCGGTAGCAGAGCTTACAGATATGACCAAAACTATTTTATCATATGCGAATATGGATGCAGAAAAGGCTGCCGAATTTGAGAATAACCTAACTGCCTATAGAAGCTTAAAGGATCCTTTCTCTTCTGAGGATATGGTGCGTAAGCTAAGAGGAAAAATTACTCAGGAATTTTATGAGATTTATGAAAGAGTATTCTTTCGTGCTGAGGAGGAAAAATGTCACGATAAGGTGATTGATTTATTCCTTAACTTTGGTTTAATGGATGAAAAAATGGTGGAAAGAGATACTTTAGTAAAATTATATTATTTAGATATGAATTATCAAGATGATATACTTCAGATTTTTACCATGCGTTCTTGGCTAAGAGCTATTTTTACAGGAAAAAGACAACCCTCAAAGAATGAATTCGATTTAGATTATAAAGAAAATTTAAGAGAAATGAAGAAAACCACCAAAATGAGCGAGGAAGAAGAAAGAGCATATTTAAATGATGCCAAAGGTAAGGTTCATTTTGAAATTATGAATATGTTTAAAAGTAATCATAAAATTACCAATGGGCAGATTTCTACCTTTGTACCGTTTGTAAAGGAGCAGGATTTCTTTGGAAATGTGGAAAAATGCTTTGCATCAAAGGAAGCAATCAAGGAAGCTTTGCTTCATGTGTTATCCATTGATTTTTCGGCGTTTCATCGAGAATATTTATATCGTGATACAGAGCACAATATTGAGAAAATCTTTATTATGAAACAGGTGCTTCCTGATATTATTTTAACTCCTACAGTGGGACAAAAGGGAAGTATGTGGCAGGAAATATCAGAAAGAAAAAGAGATACTCCAGCAAGATTTATTTTCCCAATTTTTGCAACTCAGGATATGAAGCAGCTTATGATAGAAGCAACGGGGGCCTTTCGTTGGGAGATGTGCCGTACCATGCAGGGAACCTATTGGAATGATGTAAGAGAGAAATCTTTAACCTCAGAGTATTGTGATTATGTGCAATTTTATAAGAAAAATAAAGAATTATCAGACACTGTAAAAGAAAAAATCAAGTTACAACTACAGAAGTGTCGTAATAATTATAGAGAAATGTTTGTACAGGATTATGCTTTGTGGGTACAAAACGAAGTACATGGTTCTGTAAGGCTCAATAAAGTAGCTAGAATGATTTTATTTACCTATTGTCCATTTACAAAGGCATATAGAGTAAAGCTTGCGAGTCAGCCAATGTTTCAAGAGGCAGCAGCCAAATATGAAAGAGAGCAACTAAAAAAAGTAAAGGATGTAATGAATCGATATGCGGCTATTCGAAATAATCATGGAGAGATTACAGACGTATTAGAAGAAAATTTACATTTTTATCAGGATATGTAGAAAGGGAATCATCATGGCATTTACACATTTACACGTCCATTCAGAATATAGTTTGTTAGATGGATCAAGTAAAATTAAGGAATTGGTAAAACGAGCAAAGGAACTAAATATGGACAGTATTGCCATAACAGATCATGGTGTAATGTATGGTGTCATTGATTTTTATCGTGCTGCAAAAGAGGAGCAGATTAAACCCATTATTGGATGTGAAGTATATGTTGCACCAGGTTCTAGATTTGATCGAGAAACCGTAAAAGGGGAAGATAGATATTATCATTTGGTGCTGTTAGCAGAAAATGATAAGGGCTATCACAATCTAATGAAAATTGTTTCAAAGGGGTTTACAGAAGGCTTTTATTACAAACCCAGAGTGGATTATGAGGTACTAGAAGAATA
>JAFPBJ010000028.1 GCA_017390525.1 Lachnospiraceae bacterium
CAAAGAACTGTACTTTTCCTGTTTTACAGTCGTAATAATACAAATTGCAGGATGCGGCAATGAATAGACCATCTCCTTGTTGATCTTCTGCGATTCTTAATATGATATCCTCTGAAAAATCCTTTTCCTTATTAAAGGAAACAACACTTTGATCCTTTTCAATCTGATAGATACCACCGCCGTCTGTACCAGCATAAAGTATTCCATCTTTTTCAAGTAAGCTTAATATAACTGTATTTTGTAGCTGACTAGGTCCATATTTTTTAACCACTTCATCATTTTGTAAAATATAAATTCCCTGACTGGTTCCTACTGCCATTGCGCCATCTTCCCGTTCTATAATACAGCGTACCTTGTTGGCATCAAAGGCTTCATTTTCTTCTTTATTAAAGCATGTATAGGTACCGTCTGGTTTTATTTTGATTAATCCATATTTTCCGCAGGTGCAAATCCATATATTTCCTTTAGAATCCTGATAAATATCACGAATTCTAGTCCAAGAAAGCATACTAGTTAACTGATTTCGCACCATTTTCCCTGTTTGCTGGTCAATTATCATTAAACCATTGTCTGTTCCTATATATAGCTTGCCATTTACTAAACAGGTGGTGTTTACTACCACATCTTGTTGTTCTGCTAGGTATCCTATGTTTTTAAAGCTACTTTTTACTAGCTTAAGTACCCCTTGTCTAGAGGAGGTAAACCACAGATTGCCTTCGTAGTCCTCGATTACATTTTCCACCGAATTTTCTATTTTTGCGCCTTCTAATATTTTAATTGTGGTACCATCTTCAAAATATCCGATTCCATTATCGGCACATACCCACAGGTGGTTATTAGAGTCCTGATAGACGTGTTGAATCCCTTGTAATTTATCGGTATTTAGAGTGGAAACCACTACTATTTCTTTGATTTTTTCACACACGTAAATTGTGTTACTAGAGGTACCTATATATACCTTATTATCAATCACATCAACGCTAACAGGTGCTTCGATTTCACTATAGGTATTTAGGTTATGGCTACCCTCACTGTCAATGTAGTAAGCGATACCATAATTGGAAACTGCCCAAATTACACCATCCGCTTGTATGGCTATAGAGTTAATTACATAATCTCCTAAACCTATGGTGTTGACCTGCTTTACCTTTTTATCCTTATCCACACGATAAATTCCATGAGTGGTGGCAACGACAATATTGCCTACTGGATCCTCTTCAATATCTCTTACCGTATTAGAACCTAACCCTTCATTTCTTCCAATGATAGTGAATTCGCCATTTTCCATTAACACAAGTCCTACATCATTGGTTCCTATCCAAAGTCGATTCTTACTATCTTCAAATATAGTCATAACTGTATCAGAGGGGAAATCCCCGTCTAGGGAATGGCTATATTGCTTAACTGTTTTCCCATCAAAACGCAATAATCCACTATAAGTGGCAATCCAAATGTATCCATCCTTAGTCTGTAGAATGTGATTGGCTTCCGATACTGGAAGTAAATTGTTGTTATCATACAATACCTGAGTATATTCAGAAAGAAAGTGTCTATCTGCTAAAGCTACTGTAGGAGTCATTTGCAATATGATAAGTATAGAGATGATTGTCAATATAAAAAGCTTGATATGCTTCATATTTCTGCCTCCTTTATATTTTCTTCCTATTACAATGTCTCTGTAAATACCTTTTCTGTAGTATTGTACCATTTTTGTGTACTTTTTTCAATTTTTTTCGTGCGTTTTTGCTAGTTTTTTTTAGGAAAAAGATGGCAATTTATTTCAGACTTGCAGGGTTAAAAGTTTTGGCTATGATTAAAGTTTGTAATCTGATTGCTTCTAAGCAAAAGATTCCAAATTTAGTTGAAGAAAAAATTTTATAGAAAGGAAACATGCAATTCTACCTTTTTCAACTATTTATATTAGAATTGCATAGGTGTAAAAATGGCAGGTAGATTAAAACGAAGAAAAGATGGACGCTATGCAAAGCAAGTCACCATCGGATATCAAAATGGCAAGCCCAAACGCAAATCCTTCTACGGAAGAACCATACAGGAGGTGGAACAAAAATATCTTGATTTTATGCGACTTTATGAAAAAGGAGTGATTTTAGAGGAAAAAGACTTAAGCTTTAATGAATTTTGCCACATGTGGTACGAAGTAGAAAAAGAGCCTTTTATTCGAGAAAATACAAAAGCAAGTTATCAGGTCCGTTTTAAATGCATAGAAAACTCTCTTGGAATTTTGAAAATTAAGGATATTCGTGCTCCTCATATTCAAGCTTTTATTAATTCCTATGTGGCGGAAGGTAAAATTGCTACTGCAAGAAATTTATTAGTATTAATTAAATCAGTATTTGATTATGCGGTGGCAACCGATTTACTTCTTAAAAATCCTTGTGAGCTCATTAAGGTAAAATATACACCAAAAGCCAAACGTGCTCTTACAGATCAAGAAATTGAACGGATTGAAAGCACTCCACTTTCTACGAAGCTTCGTTGTTTGGTCTCTCTTCTTTTGTATACGGGAATCCGTCGTGGAGAACTGTTCGCTCTTTCTAAGGATGACTTTGACTTCGAGCTAAATGTAATTCATATTCATAAAAATTTAATTGATCATAATGGTAATACATTTATTAGTACCAATACAAAAACAGATAAAGGAACCAGAGTCGTTCCTATTACAAAAAAATTAATGCTACCCCTTCGAGTGTATGTCGATACTCTTTCTGAACATGAATATTTATTTTTAAATCAGGAAAAGCATTTTTATACTGCTTATAGCGGATTTTTATTGATGGAAAATTTACGAAAGAAGTTAAAATTACCTGATGATGTAACTTTTCATACCTTTCGGCATACTTTTATCTCTAGATGTTATGAGGCCGGAGTGGATGTGAAAAAATTGCAAGCCTGGGTTGGGCATGCAGATATTTCCACTACTCTTAATGTGTATACACATTTGAGTAAAGATTATGTACTTGATTGTGAGGAGATTGATAA
>JAFPBJ010000029.1 GCA_017390525.1 Lachnospiraceae bacterium
CCTCCTTTCTCAAAGAAGAAGGCAATTAATTTATGAAATTGTAAAAATTGAAAATGTGGATAGAATTATCCAGATTGAAGCGCAGCATCGCAACTTCTTTGGTAGTGTAACATAAATGAATAAAAAAAGCAAGAGGAAAAATACCTATTGCTTTTTTTAGAATATAAAAGTCCTATCAATTTACGGACATTATTTATGAGTATCTCCAATTAGCCGATATGCTACAGTATTACTATATATCATAGAATTATGATAAGCAAAAAATACCACTCCATCTACCGGGGCTATAATATCCTCTAGCTTTTCTCCATCATTTGGATTTAAGATAGTTGCTAGAACTTGCCCCTTTTCTACTTGTGTATCGTAGCCCACCTTTGGAAGATAGATACCAGCTACATTTGTTTTTACAGTGACTAGCTCATTAGACGCTACCACACTAGAAATGTAACCACTGTGCCCTTTGTATTTTATAATGCCCTGCTTTGCTAAGAAACGTAGCACGCTACCTACTGCTTGTCTTGCAGTTTCCTCCTGCACCTCGTTGCAAGCACTAGTATAAACAGAATAAGCATGAGTTCCCCATAGCTGCCAGTTATAATTTAAGGTAGTGGTATCGTATGGTTTCGGTTTTTTTACTACTACATATGGAAGCCCAAAATCACTGGCTAAATTTACATCCTGAAAGCCTGTATCCATCATGCGAACATGAGGAACAAAATCTCCTGGCAAATAAAAGCTTGGAAATTGAATCCCATACTTATAATCGTTAATGGCTTCAAATACTCCTGCTGCAATTCTTTGCGTGGTTTCTCCTAAATCATAGCCTGGGAACATTCTGTTAATATCTGTATGGTCTACTGGCCAGAATCTGCTTTCTATATTAAGAGAATAGGAATTCACACTAGGAATTACCATAATGGAACAATCCTTTGCAATGGCACCACTAGACTCTAGCTTTTTTAATTCTTGTACGATTTGAGAGCAAATATATACCTGTTGTACTTCGTTTCCTCTCATTCCACCTAGGATACATGCCGATTTGTTACCATGACCAAATTCATATCCTGTTACTCGCAAATCATCACGATATAAGGATTGTAATTTAAATAATTCTTTCTTAACCAACGTTCACACCCCCTAAAATTCTTCCAATTAAGGCTCCTTCGTATACCATAGGATATTCTCTTAAGGTAAACAACACTCCATCACAAGGAGAAATAATTTCATGCAGTAAGGTGCCATGAAGGGGATCAATAATATCTCCAATGACATCTCCTTTTTTTACATTTTTCCAATGAGGAACCTGTGGTACAAATACCCCTGAGGCCTCTGCATTTAAGAAAAATACCTCTCCCTCTGTAGAAACAATAGGCTTTCTAGGTTCGATTACATCCCCTGTCCATATACCCATTTCCTTCATTAAAGCAAAAATCCCATCTACTAGCTGGTTAGTATATTCTTTTGTAATTCTCATTCCTACTCCCATTTCTACTACTAAGGTAGGCGTTCCTAAGGAATTAAGAGAATGTGCCAATGTGGATTCTAGCACTGTTGCCGCTCCATGAATCCAAACAAAATCAATATTTAGTAGCTTCGCGTAAGGAACCAACACATCTGCTGTGATTTCATTAATTCTAACCTGTGGAATTTCCTTTAAAAATACGTTACTGGCATGAATGTCAATACACATATCTGCCCCTTTCATATCCTCAACCAATTTAGCTGCAACGTATTCTGCCATAGAACCATTTAAATTTCCTGGAAAGATTCGATTCATATCTAAATCAAATTTAGGAATTCCTCTGGTCATAGAATCGATTCCTAGTGGATTCAGTGCTGGATAGATTTCTACTATTCCATTTAAATGCTCTAAAGATTCATTGATTAGCTTTTGAAGGATATAGCACACATATTGCCCTTCTAATTCATCCCCATGAGTACCTGTAACAATACAGATACGCTTTGGATTTTTTATTTCTTTGATTGGTTTTATTACATTTTTTTTGATTTGAAATTTCTCATCAACTGGTAAATCTACCTCAACTACAATTTCGCTCATCGCTTTCCTCCTTTTACTCTTGTCCCTCTATTTCTACACATACTTTAATATCCTGAGACTGCAGTGCATTTCCTCTAAATAAACCTTTTATTACCATACAATCGCTATAATCTCTTCCGTGGGATATTTTAATATATTGATGATCCACTTCCTGATTGTTCGTAGGATCAAACCCAAACCAATATCCCTTATCGTAAACCTCTACCCAAGCATGAGAGTATCCTTCTCCTGCCATCATGCCCACCACATACCGAGCAGGTATTTTAAAATATCGTAAACAAGAAATCATTAGATGGGCATAGTCCTGACAAACACCTTGCTTTAGCTCAAAGGCTTCAGAGGCTGTGGTGCTAATATTAGTAGCATTTTGGCAATAGGTAATTGCTTGATAAATATACTGCATAATATGAAATGCATTTTGATAATTACTTTCCGTTGGATAAAATGGACATTGTTTAAAAAAATGCTCCATATTATTTGAAACCATAGTTACTTGCGTCTGAGGCAAATAGATTCCAAGAAATGTAGAAGGATTTCTTTCTGCTTCAAATTGTTCCTCATAAAGCTCACATTCCCCTTTAATATGAAATCCAAAGGAGGTATGTTCTTTACTATTGCTTCCATATTTGGTTAGGTTACCAAAACCATCCTTTCCACTATTTAAAAACTCATAATCATCAACAGAAACAGACAGATTACGAATCATCTGTCTGTCTGTGCTTTGTGGAATTGCTTTTACTGTAAAATAATGTCCCACAATTGGGGTTGTAAAATGAAATTGAGAATCGTATGTAAATTTTAAATGGTACATATTACATTACTCCTGCTAATAGTTTGTCTAAGCATTCAAGCGCCTTATTGGTATCTACTTCTTCCTTTCTAGTAGCAATGATTAAATCATCAAGTGCATCCTCATCATAAGGTAATCTAGTTCGTAAAATTTGTCTTACTAGCTTTCTAACCACCAGCTGAATTTCTGAACTTTCTACTCCAAGACGAAGATATAAATCAATTCGCTCAATATATTTCCCAGTTTTTAGAATATTTCTTGTATCCTGATCATTAACATAATCATCCACACAGCCCCAAAAGGCTAAAATATAATCTAATACTGGTTGTAAATCAATTAAAGGTGCTTCATGCTCTTTTGTTTGTTTCATTGTGTTTAATGCTAACTCTATATAAGACAAGGTCTCACTGGAAATCTCATCCCTCATTACTAGTGCATTATCATAGGCTCTTCCTAAATTAGAAATAATAGAATTGTCATCCTCCATATCAAAAGGATATCTTGCTACAAAATCATCCTTATCCTTATAAATATTAGGAATTGCTAATCTATTACAAAATTTTATGTACGCCTCTTTATCTGCTTCTAACATTGTATCATAATTATGGTAAAATCGTCTTACTGTAGAAAATACTCTATCACAATACCTTCCTAACCATAATAAATGATTTACTTTACTTACTGACATAATACCCATGTGTCTTTAAAGCCTCCTCCTTGTGATGAATTCACAATAAATGAATCTGGATTTCTAGAAAATCTGGTTAAACCACTTTTCCATACTACTGTATCCTCTTTTGTTAATACAAATGCTCTTAAATCTGCTTTTCTTGGTACTACTTCATCTCCTTCTTGTATCTCTATATCAATGAAATCAATTACCTCTTGGGCAATAAATCTTCTTGGCTCATTTTTTAGCATGGTAATTAATTTTTCTTTTTCCTCTGGTGTCATGCTGTTACCAAATACAACACCGTATCCACCAGCCTCTGCCACATCCTTTAAAACTAAATCATCAAAATGCTCTAACACATACTCCATATCCTTTTCGTAGAATGGCAAATACGTTGGCGCATTATTAAGAATTGGCTCTTCCTTCAAATAATACTGAATCATTTTTGGTACAAAATAATAAATCCCCTTATCATCAGCAACACCATTTCCTAGTGCATTGATAATGGCTACATTTCCTTTCTTATATGCTTCCATAATATGTGGAATACCAATTAAGGAATCCTCTCTAAATGTCATTGGATCAAGGAATTCATCAGAAATTCTTCGGTAGATTGCACCCACCTTTTGTTTCGTATTATTGTAATCTATGTAATATAAGTAATCATCCTCTACCACTAAGTTGTTACATACCGCTAATACAGAATTGGTTTTCTCTGCCAAATAGGAATGTTCAAAGAATGCTGCATTATATCTTCCTGGCGTTAAAATTACATTAATTCCACCTGTATTAGAATAATCCATAACTGCCTTTAATAAATCAGCATAATCACGATTATCTGCAATTTCTTGCTCCATAAAGGTTCTTGGACTTGATCTTCTACAAATTTCTCTAGCAATCATAGGATAAGAGGCACCTGATGGCACTCTTAAGTTATCCTCAAGCACATACCAAGTCTTGTCCTTAGATTGCACCAAATCAATTCCTGAAATGTGGGAATAAATTCCTTTTGGAGGACAAATGCCTTTACATTCTGGCAAATATCCAGATGAGGCATAAATAAATTCCTCTGGCACCACTCCATCCTTTACAATGGCACAATCTGAATAAATATCCTTCAAAAAGCAATTAAGCGCCTTGACGCGTTGAATTAAGCCACGATTCAAATACTCAAATTCATCTTTTCCTATCATTCTTGGAATCGGATCAAAAGGGAATAACTGTTCTTTAAACTCATTATTTTTGTAAATTCCAAATTTCACACCATATCTAGCTAGCTGTGCATTTACTACATCCGTTTGTTTTCGTAACTCGTTCATAAAATTCTCCTCCATTTCATAAAATTCATTTCCTAAGCACATGACATATATTTTACTTAAGATAAAAATTAATACGCAAAAAAGGCGCTCTATCTAATAGAACGCCTTTGTTATTTGCATTTTCTCTGTGTTAATTTTTCTTAATACTAACACAATATTTTTTTAATGTCAAATTAAATATTTAAAAATTCCTTTACTTTTGAAACCATTTCTTCTTTATCACATACAGTATTGTGTAAGATATCAGCATTTCTAATTTCTTCAATAGCATTTGGTACCTTAACCCCTGATAAACGATTTAACTCATCTACTAATTCAAAATCACCCTTGCTATCATAAGCGCTATCAATTGCATTCATAACACTTCTTGTAAACTTGTATGGACTCGCAGTAGATGCAATTAAGGTCTTAGTAGTATCAGCAGTATCCTTTACATATTTTTGGTAAACCTTTGCTGCAACTGCTGTATGAGTATCAATAATGTATTTTTCTTTGTCATATAATTCCTTAATTACTTCTGCTGTCTCTGCTTCTGTTGCAAAGTTACCATAGAAGTCAGTTAAGGCTTTCTTCATATCCTCCGTAATTGTGTATACACCATTTCCAGATAATGCTTTCATAAGCTCAGCAGTTTTTGCTGCGTCATTTCCAGCAATTTTGTATAATAATCTTTCTAGGTTACTAGAAATTAAAATATCCATAGATGGAGAATTCGTTAATACAAATTCACGATTACGGTCATATGTTCCTGTAGTAAGGAAATCATATAATACTTTGTTTTCGTTAGAAGCACAAATTAACTTACCAATTGGAAGTCCCATATTCTTTGCATAGTAAGCTGCTAAAATGTTACCAAAGTTACCAGTTGGAACAACTACATTCATAGTTTCTCCATTGTTTAATTCACCCTTAGCTACTAATCTTGAATATGCATATACATAATATACGATTTGTGGTACCAAACGACCTATGTTAATTGAGTTAGCAGAAGAAAATTGATAGCCTGCTGCTTCCATTTCTTTTGCTAATTCTTTGTCAGCAAACATATTCTTTACGCCTGTTTGCGCATCATCAAAGTTTCCTGTAATACCGATTACATGAGTGTTTGCACCCTTTTGAGTTACCATTTGCTTTTCTTGGATTGGGCTAACACCGTTCTTAGGATAAAATACAATAATCTTCGTTCCTTCTACGTCTGCAAAACCAGCTAATGCAGCCTTTCCGGTGTCTCCTGATGTTGCAGTTAAAATAACGATTTCATTTTTCACATTATTTTTCTTAGCTGAAGTAGTTAATAAGTATGGTAAAATAGATAATGCCATATCCTTAAATGCAATGGTAGAACCATGGAACAGCTCTAAATAATATGCACCGTCTGCCTTTTTAATTGGTGCAATCTCTGTTGTATCAAATTTCTTATCGTAAGCCTTGTTAATACAATTTTTTAATTCTTCTTCTGTGAAATCTGTAAGATATAATTTCATTACCTCGTATGCCACTTCTTGATATGACATCTTAGATAATGCTTCAACGGATACGTCTAACGCTGGGATTGTAGTAGGTGCAAAAAGCCCTCCGTCATTAGCTAATCCTTTTAAAATTGCTTCTGAAGCAGTTACTGTTTCTTCATTGTTTCTTGTACTTTTGTAAATAAGATTCATACTAATCCTCCATCCTGAATCACATCGCTATGTATAATCTAAGTAATTCTACCATAAAGAGCAGGTTTCTACAAGGATTTTTTTGTGTTTTCTACCTTTTTTCTACCTTTATAATAATTCCCGTGTTAGGATAATATGTAATTTTTCCATATCCTACATTCTGATAATATTTGGTAGTTGTTTGAAGAATATCACTTACCTTCTTAGAAAAAGCCTCATTACTTTTTCTTTCATATGTGTTTCCATTTTCTCCCTCAAAGGCAATATATGTAAGCTGTGGTTTTCTTTCATGGTTACGAATGATAACATCAATTTCTCCTGTGGTAGTAACCACTCCTTGATTGAAATCCTGAATGATATCAAAAATTCCTGACGAAGCTTTGGTATTCCAAACTAAAAGAAACATCAAAGCAAATACCCCTATGAAATAAGCTATCTGTTTATTTTTGATACTTAATATGATACACCAAACCCCATAGAAAACTAAAAATAGATTTACGAACATTCTTCCAAACAATGTACTAAATCCTATATCCACATTTCCAAATACAAAAAATGCAACAGCTAATATTATCACTGCTAGTATAGAAACTGCCGTATATATTTCCTTTGTAGCTATTTCCTCTTCGTTAATATTAGAATATATTATGGCAAATTTATTTCTATATTTCCCAGCAATTAACGTCATATTTTCTACTTTTTTGCTGTTCTTGCTACTTGGTGTATATGATTTTTTACATTGCACTCGTTTTCCTGTTACCATATCGATATAAGAATACTCATAAAAATAGTATTCTGTTTCCTGATAGCATCCGAGACGATGCGTATGCTTACGTTTCACTTTGACTGTCTCTTTTACGGGAACCTTACATATGTAGAGCGGACCTTTTTTTGTAATATCATACTCTTTTATGAAATCCATTAACACTAGAAAAAAAAGAAAAAAAAGCCCTATCCCCACAACTAATCTAATCCACATATCTAAAGAAAAGTTTTTAGAAAGTAATACATACACCTCCACAGTTTGCCATAAAAATAGCATCACGAAAACTAAGAACATAATTGCCAGCATTATATTATTGATATAATCCTTTTTTGCTAATTTTTTTATGTTGTCTTGATATTCACTATTTAAGCTTTTCCATTTATCTTGTGTCATACTTAACGTTCCTTTAATTTTTCTCTATTGTAATATCAACTACAAAAGTAATACAAGCTTTTTTATTCTTTTACGGGAAGGTAAAATACTCATGTCCACCATATTCAAACAATCGTTTTAGGTTCTGATCAAACCATTTCATGCAATCTGGATCTGCTTTGTCTCTTGCCGAGAAAAATAATGCTCCTTGGGACTGATCTTCCCCATCTAGCGCCCGTTTTACTCCTTCCTTGGTTTCCTTTGTAATAGATACAGAATAGTAACGGCCATCTATGGTTGGCGAAAACTGATTTTTTTGAAATACTACCTTTTCTATGGTATTAGGAAACTTAGGATGCTTTACTCTATTTAATACTACGTTTGCAACCATAAGCTTACTAGTTACATCCCCTCCTGTGGTTTCTGCCTCAACAATACGAAGTAAAATCTCATACTCCTTTTTTGAGACGGATAGTTTCTTTCCAGTAACCACATTTTTCTTTACTGCCTTCTTTTTCATAGCTTTTTTCTTATTTACACTAGTATTTTTCTGCTTTTTCGCTTTATTAGAAGCTACATTGTTAGACCTACTTGAAGCTAATTTGCAATGTAATTTCCCTACTGTCACTAACGGACACTTGCTTGTCATCATTGATGTTCTAGTATTTAAAGTTACCTTAATTTCTTCTTGCTGTTGACCTTTTAATAATACCACTAAACCTAGGGAGCCTAACACAAAAAGAATGACTAACATTCGATAAAGTTTTCTAAAGCAATATTCCATTTTATTCCTTAAATGAGTTTGATTTGACACAGCTATCTCCTCTCATCTACGCAAAAATTTTCCTATTCTCATTTCATGTTAGGTGTCAACATATTTCGATATTATATGTTAATGGACACCCTATGGTCAATAAGGGAACTTTATCTTTAGTACATCTGACATTTATTTTTTTTATTCCTAATTTTTACATAGTATTTTTTTATGAAAATAATATTTTTTTACTATAATATTTATATATCATTACCTAAATTTTAATAATATATTAAATATATATTAAATATTTTATGCAACTTTTTACGTTTTAGTACAATTACTTTTCAATTTTTTGAAATCATGTTAGAATAAAATACAAGAAAAATTTTAAAAAAACGGAGAAAAACTATGCTTGCTGGAGTTTATTTTATGAAGAAAAAGGATGGTACTCCTTATTATAAAGCATCTATTAATTACGAAAATAAACATATTAGTTTAGGTAGCTTTCCTACAGAAAAAGCGGCTCATCTTGCCTATACCTCTGCAAAAGAAATACTTGGAAATGCTGACATTCCCTTACAAGATTACCACTCCTTTTCTAATTACCTTACTTTTGAGAAATGGGTTGTATTAATTAATTTTCGAGACCATCACGTTTATATTAAAAATCCGATTTATTTGCACAAAAACTATTTTAGCTATTATTTAGACCTTCATACGGAATTAAAATTTGACATTGACGATTTATTCTACTACTCTACTCACAAAATCCAACGAAGACAGGGCTATTTATTTGTAGCAGATTATGGTATGCAAATTAATATTCTATCTCGATATGGCATTCACAACTTTTCTGTATGTGGCAGAGATTATGAATTTGTAAACAAGGATAATACAGATTATCGTTATAAAAATATTCGTGTAATTAATCGCTATTATGGTGTTACAAAGCAAGTGGTGAAAGGTCAAAATCGCTACACTGCTTCCATTCACATTAATGGGACCTTTATTATTGGAAAATATAAAAGTGAAGAGGAGGCTGCCATTGCTTATAACAAAGCCATTGATACTGTAAGGGAGGCAGGCTGTAAAAAGGAATTCACCCCAAACTATCTTGTGGACTTATCAGAAATTGAATATGCAAAAATTTATCATTCTCTTCGTATTTCCAATAAAATCAGAGAATTAACATTTTAAGAAAATGCAGGGCACTTCTTTTTTGAAGTATCCCTGCATTTTTTTTAGAATTCTCTATCCTTTTTCTTTTGTAATAAGGTAGCCATATCAATGGCTTCTGGCTCTTGTTTCTTTGGCTTCTTAGGTACTTTTTTCTTTTCCTTTTTCACCTTTTTACTTTCCTTTTGCACCTCTTTTGGTGCTTCTACTGGTGTAGATTCTACTTTTTCTTTCACCACTGCTTTTGCTTTTATTCCACTCTTTTGTTTCTTTTCTTCTTTCTTCTTATCAATGGCTTTCATCACAAATTCCACGCCATCTTCCACTAAATGAAGGTTTAATCTTCTTGATAAAATATCTATCATAAACCAAAACATTCCAAGTAGTACAAATAATGTTACAAGAGATTGATATGCTTTTTCCTGCTTAATTTTATCCTGAAAGACTTCCTTTGGCTTTGTAATGAAACGACCATTTACTGCTTCAACTAGCCTAGTAAGCACAGTAGTATCTGATTGAAATTGATACTCTGGGGAATATTGCATAGCAACTGCAGTGTTAATCATTTTAGTTACCTTTCCATCCTTGTTGCCACGAATATTAATATTGTATACACCTAAATCCTCTAGTGGCAAGGTTGCCTTATATTCTCCTACTCCTACTAAATCTAGCTTTACCTCTTGGTTTTTACCAGTTTGTGAAGTGTAAAACACCGACATTTCTTCATTTTTCTGATACTGACTGTTTTTATAATGAATCACTGCATTTGCCCCCTCTTGGGTTACGGTAATCTCATCTGCACCTAAATCTGTATCAGTAATGACAGAATCAATGATGTTTTTCCACATAGCTTGGTAGGGCTCCCAATTTGCATAGTTTCCAGTCCATTTATTTTCACCATCACTATTCCAAGCCACAGTTTTTCCTAATCCATACTGCCAGGTAGTAAGAATAGGATCCCCTAAATGAGATTCTAATATAGTAGTGGCAGTTTCCTTTGGAGTGGCAGCAATATATCCTAACAAACTTGGCATTCCATTATCCACTACCCCATCAAGAATATTACTTTGTGAAGTAATTACTGGTGTAAATTCTTCATTGATTAAATAGCTTTTCATAGATAAAAAGATTTCTTTGGCAAAAATTCTTGGAATCCCAGAATCAATGGTGGATTGATAATATCTACCCTTTCCTCTTTGAGCAAGATATTCCATAATATCTACGTCTGCCCCATCTCCTACTGCAACCGTAGAAAGAGTAATATTATTTTTATTCATATCCTTTAATAAACCATCATACTCTCGATATCCATCTTCACCATCTGTTAATAAAATAATATGCTTTAGCTTTGCATCTGATTTTTTCATTTGTTTTACCGCTTCATCTAAAGCTGGATAAATACTAGTACCGCCACCTATCTCAATTCTTGCAATAGAAGAGGCAATACTATCCTTCTTAGCAGCCGATTGCATTTTAACATTCCAGGTATATTTATCATCAAACACTAATACACCTACTTCGTCTGTTTTTCTTAGATTATCTAAGGCTTCTACTGCCGCCTGCTTTGCAAGGTCAAGAGCTGTCACCCCACCGGCTTCTGCACTCATACTTCCAGAATGGTCAATTACCATTGCCATTGCCATTTTAGGAATTTCTTTTTCTCCTTTTAAGTCCATATATACAGGCAATACTTTTTCTAGAGAAGTATCTCGGTAGCCTCCTAGTGCAAAGCTATCCTCTCCACCAATGGCAATAAGGCCTCCTGCATAATCCTTTACATAGCTTTCTACATTTGCAACAAAGCCCTGATTAAAATCATCATAGTGGGCATTTAGCAAAATCACTGCTTTATATTCATTTAGCTTACTTAGAGACTTAGGAGCATATTTAGGGGTAGTAACCTCATAATTATATTGATTTGCTGCTAGAATTTTAGCAAACTCTGCCCCTTCCTCCTCTTTTCCTTCAATGAGTAAAATTTTCTCCCCTTCCTTAACTTGGGTAAAACCAACATACTCATTATTTAAAGAAATGGTATCCTTTTTAGGACTTACCACAACACGATATGCTTTTAAACCAGTTTCTGTTTGTTTGTCTCTGAAAATAAACTTATTTTCTCCTACTTGAAGGTCTACACTCACCTGTTCCTTTACCTTACTGCCTGAGAGCAAGGTTACTGTGGCTGAGGTTTTTACGTTACTTTGAATCGTTACCGTTACGTTAAACATTTCGCCTACATTAATTTTCTCTGGTAATACTGCCTTTTCTACATATACCTCATCTGTAGTACTTTGGTCTAGCTTTACCACAGAAAAAGAAATATTTTCTGCCACAATTGTTTTAGAAAGCTTTTGTACCTCTCCTTGGTTTTGTGCTCCGTCTGTAATTAACACAATCCTTTTTCCACTTTTGTCATCAAATAAAGTCATAGCAGAGGTCAGTGCTGTCTCTAGGTCAGTAGCCGTTTTTATAGGTGTTCCTTCAAAGCCTGAAAAGTTTTTACTATCTGATACAAACTTTTCTACTACCGCATTTTTACCAAAGGAAATAACACCTGCTTTATTATTATTTGGCATCTTTTTAAGAGCATCTTTAATAAACTGCTCTGCTTCTGACTCATAGGCTGCCACACTATCAGAACAGTCTACAACAAATATTGTGGTCACCTCTTTACTAGACCATTTGATTTGCATTCCACTAAGAGCTAGAAGTAAAAGAGTAAGCACCATACATCGAAAGGTGGTGTATTTGATTCTTTTTACCTTATCTGTAATTCGCATTTTTCTTGCACTCCAAATTAGTAGCGCAATTACAATGGGAATGAAAATTAATACATAAGGTCTTGTAAATTCAAGATTCATATTCAATTTGTCCACCTCCTTTTACTGTTCTTTTACATATACAAACCATTCTGCACCAATTACTAGGATGGCTAATAATAATATGAAATCCTTGATATCTAAGGTATTTAAATTCGTTTCAAAGGCTTTGGATGCTCCTGTTTGCTGACTAATTTTACTTTTTATATCCGATTCACTATCTACAGGAAAATTCACTACAAATTGTTGAGTTTCTGTCTTTTTTCCTACCTTTTGAGACACCTGATATACCCCTGCTTCTTTCGTATCTGCAAAGGTTTTTGCAATATTTCTTACCTCAATGGTTTCTTTCCTTCCAGAGGGATGTTTCACCTTAAGATTAGAGCCACTGGCATTTGCTAAGAAATCAATAGAATCTCCTGTATAAAAGATTTCATTTGGAACCAATCCTGTTTCTAATAATTCGTGTAATAATTGATTCATAAAAATTGGAAATTCTGCTTGTAAAGGAAAGTCTGTTTGATGTAAATCAAAAGGAAGTACTCCTATTTTTTTTCCATTCCAGGTTCCATAAAAGCCTCCTGTGGTATCACCAGCTGAAAAAAATTCCTCTGCGTTCACAGGACATTTTATTTTCTTAATTTCATTTACACCAAATTGAAAATTATCTAAATACTTTGTTACAGTTCCTTCCTTTGTTGTAAGAATCGTTCCCTTGCTTGTGCCATTTACAGTAAAATAATCGGTTGAGGATGGATTAATATAAAGCTTATTTGCATCTAGCTCATCCTTTGGCATAATAGAATCGAAAATATACAAATCAGCTTCATTATCCTTTAAGGTAGCTACATCACTGGTTTTGTATAGCTCCACTCCATCTACTAATTGAATAGATTTCTCTAAAAATATGTTAGATTTTGTTACTAACACTACTTTACTTTTTGTTCCTTGATTTACTACTGCATAGGCTGTATTGTCATTTTTTAATGCATCCTGCTTACTAATTTCTGCCTTTAATACCTTCAAATTAGTGTTTACATTTTCAAAATAGACCGTTTCACTTTCCTTAGGTGGAATACTTACTTCTTCTATAGAAATCACCTTATTGTCTCCATATAAGGTCACCTCTGTTTCAAAGGTTTCCTTAGAATGATTGGTTACTTTTACTAATGCCACACTTTCTTTTTCTGTTTTGGAATAAATCACACTATCTACAGATGCATTCACGCCTTCACTGGCAACGCTTAATATTTTTGCATTTAAATCTAAGGTTTTTACATCACTATCTGTAATAAAATAGGCTTCATATGCACCTAGCTGTTTTACCATTGATTGGATATAGCTAGTAGCTGGATTGGTATCTCCTGCTAGCTCACTACAGGTTAATGCTTTTATTTTTGCCTTTGCCCCCTGTTTATCCTGTAAATTAGAAGCTTCTACCTTAACATCTTTATCACAGGTAATAATGGTAATTTTGGTACCACTTTTTGCCTTTTTTATTTGTGCTAGGGCTAATTCTTTTGCCTTTTCAAAACGTGACAGTTTCTTTGAATAATCTGCATTCATACTTGCACTACTATCTAATACAAGCACTAAATTACCGGAATTTTTTCCTCCTGACTTTAAAAAAGGTGAGGTGAGAGCGAAAATTAATCCAAGAAGGGCTATGATTTGCAATATCATTAGAATATTTCTTTTTAATTTCTCAAAGGGGCGATTTGCCTCCATATTTTTGTATACTTCCTTCCACAGCATAATAGAAGAAAATTGATACTCTGTTGTTTTTTGCTTTAGCATATATAAAATAATAATACCTGGTATTAAAATTAAAAATGCCAAAGGCCATAATGCTGTAAGATTCACGTCTGCCCCTCCTTTATTTAGAATGTAAAAATCCTGTATGCTTTAATTCTTCAAAAATAAACTGTTCTAAGCTTTCATCCGAGCAGCCTTGCATATACAAGAATCCATATTTTTTTGCTAAATCCTCTAAATGATTTTGTAGCTTGATTCGTTGCTGCTCATAGGCATCTACTGCAGCCTTAGACATAGTAATTTTAATATTTTCCTTTGTTTCTAGGTCAACTAAGCTTAAGGTGCCATCTAAGCCTATTTCTAATTCTTCTCTTGCTAATATTTGAATTAAAATAATTTGTTGCTGTCTATAGAGCAAATAGGAAATTGCCTCATCTAAGCCTTTCGGATCTAAAAAATCTGAAATAATTATCGTAACTCCTTTTCCGTGAAGAGGAAAGGTGGCTATATTTTTATTTAAATTTGTATTGCCATCAAACTCTGTTTGTTCTAAGCTGGCAATTATCTTTTTAAAGGAGCTTTTTCCTGTCATTCCCTTTTCACAAACTACATTTTCTTCCTTTAATTTAGAAAGATACACTCTATCTAAATTATTTAATACCACATAGGATAATGCAGCTGCTACCTGCATGGCAAAGACAGACTTTTTCTTTTCTCCAAAGTCCATAGATTTACTGCAATCCAAAAGAATATGAAACATTCCTTCTTTTTCTTCCATAAATTGCTTAATATATAATTTATCCATTCTTCCATAGGCATTCCAGTCAATTCGCCTAATGTCGTCACCTAACATATATTCTCGAAAGTCCGAAAATTCTACAGAAGTACCCTTTGCACTAGATTTTCTTGCTCCAGTTTGCCCTTGGCTTAGACGCATTCGAATTCCTAAATTCAATTTATTTAATTTTTGATAAAACTCTTCATCAAAGATTGATTCCTTCAAGTTCCTACCCTCCATTCAAAGCGGATGATTCCAAAATACTTTATTAGATCATTGGAATCTCCTCTATCATTTGGAGCAATATTTCGTCTGGCGTAATTCCATTTGATAATGCTTCAAAGTTTGTAATAATTCTGTGACGAAGTGCTGGAAGTGCTACCGCCTTAATATCTTCAAAGGAAACATTAAATCTTCCCTCCATCACAGCTCTTACTCTTGCTGTTTTAATCATAGCCTGAGCTGCTCTAGGGCTGGCTCCTGTTACAATATAATCTTTTGTTACCTTTTTAGCGTGCTCGCTTTCTCTATGTGTACTCATAACAATTTTACTAGCATATTCAAGTACGGAATCTGCAATAGGAATTTCTCCAATTGCACTACGAATTTCTATAATTTCCTCTCCTGTAATTTGAGGCTTAATATCTGGTGTCCCCTTGGATACTGTTAATTTTACGATTTGATTTAACTCCTCAAGAGTTGGAAAATCTACTAACAATTTAAAAAGGAAACGGTCTAATTGTGCCTCTGGAAGAGGATAGGTTCCTTCATTTTCAATTGGATTTTGTGTTGCTAGTACCATAAAAGGTTGTGGCAAATGATAGGTTTCTTTTCCAACAGTTACAGTTTTTTCCTGCATTGCCTCTAATAAAGCAGACTGTGTTTTTGGTGTAGCACGGTTAATTTCGTCTGCTAACACAAGATTGGCAAAAATAGGTCCCTTTTCAAATTGGAACACATTTTGATTTTCTTTTTTTACAATTAAATTGGTTCCTGTCACATCTGCTGGCATCAAGTCTGGTGTAAACTGAATTCTAGAAAATTCAATGGACAATACCTTTGCTATGGTTTTTACTAGCTGAGTTTTACCAAGTCCAGGTACACCTTCTAGTAACACATTTCCATCTGCAAAAATAGATAAAAGCACCTGTCTTATTAAGCTTTCCTGTCCAATAATTGCTTTTTTAATTTCATTTTCACACGCTATGATTTTATCATAGGCATTCTTCATATATGTTTCATCCATTAATTCTTACCCTCCATTTATTTCTCTTCTTATATATTTGCGAAACACTCAAAAGCTTGTTTTGTACTAAATAAAACTATTGTGCTTCACAATTAGCAATTTCTTCTTATTGATTTAATCCTTCAAAGTATATTTTAACTAGATCCTGCATACTTGCTGGATAATAGGAGCTAGATACCTTTTTGTAAGCATTGTTTTTATATTGCGAATAAACTGTACCAAAGCTCACTTTATTTCCAGTCCAGCTAAGCCCACTGTTACTTTGAGTTTGATAAGAAGAACCTGTATTGTTTTTATTTCCTTTTAAATTATCATTAGATTGTTTGTTTGGTATAGTAACCATATCCCCATTGGTTCCTGCACTGCTGTCATCTTCTTTTCCCTGATTGCTACCATAATTCCAACCAGTTCCTCCCTGACCAGCGCCATTATTGTTACCCATACCGCCACCTTGACCTTGGCCTTGACCTGCTCCTGCTCCTTGGCCATTTCCTTGTGCACCACTATTTCCTGATTGGCCACTACCGTTACCCATTCCAACGCTTCCTTCATTGCCTTCAGCTGATGCCATTTGACTTCCACTACTTGATGACATACTTCCTGCTTCTTGGGCTTGGTTTGCAAGCTGTTGACTAGCCTCTCCTAAAGATGCTTGTAGCTGCTCCATTTCTTCTTGGGATAATGTATTTTCTCCCAACTGCTGGGCAAGCTTTGCTAGCTCTTCATCATCTAAGGCTTTGGCAAGGTCTTTCATTTCCTCAGAAAGCTCCTTTTTCTCTTTATCACTTAACTCATTGTTTAGCTTATCCTTTAGCTCCTCTGCTTTTTTTGCCATTTCAATTAGCTTTTCTTTTTCCTTAGAGCTACTATTATCTAATACATTTTTAATATCATTTAATGCTTTTGCCACATCTTTATTTTTCGTCTTTTCAATTGCCTGATCCATTTTGTAGCTAAGACGCTTTGTGGCCTTTTTTACATCCTCCTTATTTTTTGCTTCCTTTAATTCCTTCTTGGTCTCCTTTAGCGCCTCTTTTACATCCGCTAATACCTTTTTGGTCTCCTTATCCTTATCACTAATTTTTTCTAATTCCTTTTTTGCGTCCTTTAGCTTCTTAATTTCCTTTTGTGCCACTACCTTTTGCTTATGCTCTTTTTCTGCGTAATCCTTTGTTTTTGTAGGCACAAAGGCTAATATCGCAACAAGGCATACACTACCAAGTAAAAATAAAAGCTTTTGCTTATCCACCTGAAAAGGTAAAATTGTTTTCAAAGGAGTTTTTTTGATTGTTGCAAGGGCATCATTTCTTTGAGCAAGACTAATGTGGTCCGTTTTATCTATGTTTTCATAGGCTGTAATCACACGTTCCTTTAGTCCCTTACTATCACAAATCAAAGCAGCCTGCTTCATACTTAATCTAGTGACCATTCCATAAAGTATAAAAGCTACGAAACCAATGGCAATAGAACAAATACTTGCTACATTTACATAATAAAAAGGAATGATGAATGCCACTAGCTGTAACACTAGGGCAAAAAGTGCCCCAAGGGTAACACCTTTTGCTCCTAAATGAATTAAGCGATGGGTAAATATTCTTGTTCTTGCTTTCTTAATATATTGAATAATTTGTTTTTCTTTCAACCTCTCCATCTCCCTACTTTTTTGCTAGGTGAATTTTCATTATAATTCACACTGAACTCTAATTTGTAGCTTCCTCCACTGGCTGATTCTTTTTTGATTTTTTATTTTTTTTCTTCACCTTTTGTCCTCTTGTACGTCTAATTGCCACAGAGGCTAATTTTAGGTTAAGGAAAGAAAGTAAAATTTGAACTCCACAGCTTATGAAAAGCCAGTTTTTTAAAATCCATTCCATGCCAGGTGCATTGGTATCAATAATTTCCCTTAGAATTTCAGCATTTCCACCTGTTGCTTTTGAAATATATTCATAAAAGGTTACAAAAGGATTCACTAAAAGTAGTAACCAAGTATACCCTAAATCTGCTGTGCCCTTTAAATCCTTTATTTGCCAGATTAATTCTACCACTAGAGCAATCAATCCAAGAACCACTAAGGTACCAAACACTAATAAGCCTTCAAATACAAGGGCTAAAATAATGGAACCAATAGAATTTCTACAAAAAGAAGAAGTCAATATTCCAATACTACCAAAATATAATATTGCTACCATTAATATGGCAATCAAACCAAATACTTTATTTACCACACTTCCACCATATACAAAGGATAGTGAAAGCACAGGAATTGTAGACACAATAAATAATAATATAGTTAACACGGAAGAGGTTAATTTTCCAACTATAATAGTCATTGGTTTTGCAGAGGTAGTAAGCATAATATCTAAGGTCTGTCTTTCCCTCTCTCCAGAAATAGAGCTAGCCGCAAAAATTGGAACTGCTACAGAAATAAAGCATATTTCTACCCAGCCTAATATTTTAAATATTCTAACTACAGAACGAAGAGAATATAAATCAATTCCTGAGCTAGTCATAACCTGACCATAAGCATAGAAAAATAAAATTACAATAAATGCTAAGATTGAATTTAAAAGCATCACTATTAAAGGCATTTTAATACTTCTAGCACCAATCTTCATTTCTTTATTTAAAATTGGATTAATTTTCATTATACTGCCTCCTTTTGCTTTGGACCGGTTAATTCCATAAATATGTTTTCTAGGTTACCTTGTTCTCTTACAAATCCACTTACTGCCACATCATTTAGAATCAATTGTTTTAATAGATTTGCCTCATCCTGCTCTGTTCCCATATAAGAAACAATAATTTCATCATTACGAATGGACAATTTTTCTACTGCTGGATTTTCCTTTAATAATCGAATGGCAGTTTCTTGATTATCAACAATTTGAATATGAAGAGGACTACTTCCCTTTGCATTCATTAAAATATCATCTATACTTCCGTTAATTACCAAATGACCTCTTTCCATAACTCCAATTGAGGTACACATTTCTGCTAGCTCTGGTAAAATATGAGAACTAATAATAATGGTTTTTTTCATTGAAGAAAGATTTTTTAGAATTTCCTTTACTTCAAAACGTGCTCTAGGGTCAAGTCCAGAGGCTGGCTCATCAAGAATTAGAAGCTCTGGATTATGCACTAAGCATCTAGCTAAACAAAGACGTTGTTTCATACCCCTTGATAATCCATCTACATATGCATCTTCTTTATCTGATAAATTTACTAGTGCCATAAGCTCTCTACAGGTTTTTCTAGCACCATCGCCAACAATTCCGTACATAGAAGCATAAAATTCCATATACTCCATTGCCTTTAGGTTATCATATACACCGAAAAAGTCTGGCATATATCCAATTTTTCTCTTAATTTCCTTTTTATTTTTTATAGCATCAATACCATCTACATATACTTCTCCACTAGTAGCACTTAAAAGACCACAAATAATTTTCATTGTTGTAGTTTTTCCTGCACCATTCGGTCCAATAAATCCAAAAACTTCGCCCTTTGGAATAGATAAATCTAGATTATTTAATGCCTGAAACTTTCCATATCGTTTACAAAGCTTATTTATTTGTAACATTGCTTTCTCTCCTTCCCTACTTACTCACCAAGCTTTTATCTTTATAACTTCCTGACACTCCAATACCTGGTACTTTTCTTTCCTCTCCAGTATTATTATTTTTGTTAGAAACATAACGTACTACCAAATATCCTCTTTCATCTACATAAGGTGCAATTTGGTCTTTTATTAACTCTGTTTCCCCATCCTTAAATACCTCATCATATTTGTCAGTTTTATGATTATATAAGTATATTTTTCCATTAAAGCTTGTGTTAGAGCGGATTAATTTTTCTGGAATTACGTTACTTCCAATGGAATAGCAAATATTGCCTTCTTTATCATATAAATATCCATCTGCTTCAATTCCCTCTGAGGTACTAATTGCTTGGTCCTCTGATAAAACAGGAATATAGAATTCTCCTGCATCTTCTGGTACCTGTTCAAACACTTGGCAAATATAAGCAGCAGAGTATTCTTTACATTTACCCTTTGCAGTTACTTGATTATCATATTTTGGAATAATTCCAAAAATAGCACCTGTGTTGTTTTGTACTACATAATCTTTCATATTAAAATCACACATTTCTCGGATGCTACTATATCTTGCATATTTTCTTGCCTCTTTAGAAAAAGGATTTTTATTTAGTTTTTCATAATGCAAGGTCATACTCCAATGAATATCGTTGGTTCCTACATCTGTCACCTTAGATTTATCAATGGTTATTGTTTCTCCATTTTTAAAATCATCAATATAATAAATTCGATTGTAATAAACTAACACAGCACCCTCTAAATCATAGCCTGTGCGATTAGTAATGGTACCACTCATTTCGTTTAAGGTGATTTTTAAATCCGAATCAAAGTTCACTTTTTTTGCATCCACATAAGAAGTACCATAAAAGTTTCTAGCTGAAAATGCTTCTTTCTTAGCAAATTCATAGGAAACCTTGTCACCAGAAATATCCTTTACATAATCATTGGTTTTTTGAAGCTGACTATAAGAATCATAATAATCTGATTCAAGTGCTGCTTTCATCTTTTTATATTTATCTTGAAAGCTAATTGAAAACTCCTTATTATCTGCGTTAAATACAGATATATAATTCTTTTCCTTTGCAACTCCATTTTTAATTTCAATTCCTGTACAGCTTGACACCACTGGTTTATTTAATTTTGAGGCATGAAATACAATTCCAATTACAAAGGTAAATGCAATGGATAACACTGGAATCACTACCCAAATATACTCTCTTTTATCTTTTTTCTTTAGAATAAAATAAGCAATTGGTCCAATTAATAATACATACACTACAAAAAGTATAATTAATACCACTACATTTGGATTTTTTACCTCTAATAACCCAGAAGTAACATTAGATACATTCCAAGACATATCTCCCCCCTCTTGGTTAGAAATGACTTCTCTAATTTTGTTATAAGGCATAACTCTCCATAAGCTTTGTAAAAAGTTTTTTCCAAATTTTTCTGCCAAGCCCCATTTTTTTATACTATCCCCTAAGTCAACACCTACTACACATACTAAACCATCATCCACTTTTTTATATGAAATTAGCTTATCATCTGTAATACAGTTACTTACATTTGTTCCATCTGTAAGTTCAAAGGAAATTCCATCTACAGTAGTGGTAATTGCCGTATCCACTGCTTCATCTGTATCTGCTGTTTGAATCAAGGATAGCTCTTTTTTTGAAAGATCATTTACTTTTCCTGAAACAAAATCATCATCAAATTTACTTAATACCTTTTCATAGTTACTACCAGTACCTAGCACTAAAATACCACCATTTTTTGTCCATTCCTTTAATGCATTATACTGTTTATCTGTTAATTGCTCTGTATTAAAATTATTAATAATAATGTAGCTTAAACCATCTAATAAAATGCTATCCTCTGGAAAGGTATCCTGTTTAAGCTCTACTAGCTGTGTCTTTCCTTCCCAAGAATCTCTTTTCTCTACTAATAGTAGATTATCAAAGCTACTTAAGCTGTTATAATCATCGCTTAAAGCTCCTACAAGGATTCTACTGGTACCTCCTTGGCTATTTTTTATAAGAATTTCTTTCTTTAATTGTTCCTTTCCATTGCTATCCTTAATGACTACTTCAATTGCAGCCATGGCAGACATGGTTTCTAAGTACATACTTACATTCTTTTTCTCACCTTTTGCAATAGAAAATTCTTTTTTTGTGGCAATGGAATTATTTGTACTTCTTTGATAAATCCAGATTTCTCCTGCGAAATCATCTAATTTGTTCTCTACGTCGATGTAAATTGGAACGGCAGCACCTCTTTGAAATACTCCATCATATCCATATTTAATCGTTACCTTGAATTGATCTGTTTCTGCTTCCACTGGCTTATCGTCAGCAAATACAACTGTTTGCATTAGGAAGCAAAGACATAAAACACAAATAAGAAATCGTTTTATATTACTCATATAATGTTTGGTGTTTGTTTGATTACTGCTCATATATTTTCTCCTTTTTTTATAATGAATTGTTACTTTTTTTACTCCTCTCCTCTTGATATTTATTTAAAGTAACAGTAAAGGTAGTCCCCTCCTCGTCACTTTTTGCTGTAATACTTCCTTTGTTTAAGGTTACAATATTTTTTACAATGGCAAGCCCAAGGCCTGTACCTCCTGTATCTAGGGACCTAGAGCTTTCTACTCGATAAAACTTATCAAATATATTAGGAATATCCTCTGGAGGAATCATTTTTCCATAATTGGTAATTGCGATGTCTACCTTATCCTCCTTTTCCTTTACAGAAATAATAATCAGTTTCCCATCTTTTCCGTATTTAATGGCATTTGACATAATATTTCCTATGCCACGAAACAGCATTACACTGTCTGCACTAACATGTATGCTTTCCTTTGGATATTCTGTATGACATTCTAATTGTGCATCCTGTAACAGTGGATAATATTCTTCCACCATTTGCTCCATAAATTGTACGATATCAATGGATACAAAATTAGGTTCTACTTGATTCTTGCTATATTTTGTAAAATCAAATAAGGATTGAACCAAACCGCCCAGTCTAGTTGACTTCTGAAAGGCAATTTCAATATATTTCATTTTGGTTTCTTCGTCTAAATTCTTATTTTGTCTTATTAACTCTAAATATCCAATAATTGAAGTAAGAGGTGTTCTAAGGTCATGAGCCACATTAGTAATTAAGTCATTCTTTACCTTTTCTGCACTTCTTTCCTTTTCTATACTACGAGACCATTCTTCTCTCATTTCATTGAGCTCTCTTGCTAAATCTGCAAATTCATCCTCCCCTTGTACGGGAATAACATAATCAATGTCGCCATCCTTTATTTTACCAATTCCCTTGATAATCTCCCTTATGTATTGCACCATATTGTGGGAAATGATGATAAAAAGCAAGGTGTATATTACCATAGAAAAGAAAATCAAAATACAAATATCTAATCCCAAATTATTCGTTAATCGAATCGGTCTCTTTTCTATTGGTTTTTCTAAATTTTCTTTCGAAAAATTCACATTATTCTTCGTGTTATTTATTAAGCTGTTGCTTTCTGTAATCATATTTTGCTTGACATTTTTTTCAACCGAATCTGCTGACTGTAACAAATACAAGCTTCCCATAATTGCCCCATCAATTAGCACTGTACCTAAGGCACTTAACAATACAAATATGGTCATTTTCATTCGAATACTTTTGAATATACTAGTCTTCAATTTTATATCCTACCCCCCATACTGTTTTGATAATCTGAGGTTTTCTTGGATCTTCTTCAATTTTTTCTCTTAATCTTCTAATATGCACCATAACTGTGTTGTTGACTTCATACACCTTTTCATTCCATACCTGTTCGAAAATTTCATCGGTACTAAAGACTCTTCCTCGATTTGAAGCTAACAAATATAATATTTCAAATTCAATGGGTGTAAGCTTTACTTCTTTATCATAAATCTTCACTACATGTGCTTCTTTATTGATTTGTAACCCATTTATATTAATTTCATTTTTATCTACAGCTTTGTGACTAGAAATAAAGGTATAGCGTTTTAGCTGCGATTTTACTCTAGCAACAAGCTCTAATGGATTAAATGGCTTTGTAAGATAATCATCCGCCCCTGTTCCAAAGCCAATAATTTTATCCATATCTTCTGCCTTGGCACTTAACATAATAATTGGAATGTTGCTATCCTTTCGTATGGTTTGACATACTTCCAATCCATTAATTCCTGGCATCATAATGTCTAGTACAATTAGCTTAATATCTTCCCGTTCCTTAAGGTACTGCAAACATTCTCTTCCATTAGACGCCTTGATTGTTTCATAGCCTTCATTATTTAAATAGATTCCAACTAAATCTGCAATCTCTTTATCATCATCCACAATTAAAATAGTAATTTTTTCCATATTATTTTTCCATCCCTTCCTTACTAAAAACATTCTAGCATTATTTTTTATTTTATACATTAAGAAACTCTTACAAAATCTTTCCAAAAAAGCAAAAAAGATATAACCAAATACTATGATTATACCTTTTTCGTGTTATAGAGTACGTTATTATAGATTACCTGCACACCAGCTAACACACTGCTTAATAAATTGCAACGACATTTCTGGATACTTTTCTATTAACATTTCTTCTCCTGCCCCATTTTGACAAAGCTCAAACAATTCCTTTGTATCTCTTACAAACTCCTGTCTAGCTAACGGTTGTAGAAAGGAGAATACATAATTCACTTGCTTTGGTAGAGAAGAAAGAATCTTCTTTGTTACAGTTTCTTCCGAATAATTTTTTGTACAAAAATCTAACACTTCAAAATACTCTTTGGCACTTTCTGTTCCAATTCCAGCATGTCTTGCTAATATTCCCATAAGCTGCCAGGTGGTTTCACCAAATCGTTCCTGAAACACAGTGATTCCATATTCATCAAAGCCATTAAAAAAGATATGTATAAAATATTTTCTTTGATGCTGCGGTAACTGTTCTGCGAACTCTATAAATGCTTTAATGCTCTTTTCTCCTTCTGGATACAAGAAAGAAAAAACTAGCTGTACCGTAGCACAAAGAAAACAATCATGAAAAAAAGAAACATTTTGCTCTTGATACATAGAAGATATTTTATCTGATAAATAGTGATAATTTTCTTTTGAAAGTTCTATTTCCCCTATGGTTCGTACCTTTTCAATGGATGAAGCGAATCGTTCCTGCATTTCTATTAAAGATAATTGTTCTTTTTCAAAATTCACGCAATTCCTCCATTTTTCCCTTATAAAATATGGTTAAATATTTGTTCGAGCCGAACGATAAGCCGGGTTATGTCTTGAATGATCATCTATCTAGCCTTATTGTCACCAATAAGATCAAGCGACCTACCTAAAGGCACGACGGGCAGCCGTATCGCCCTTATTTGGTCTTGCTCTAGGTGGGGTTTACATGGACCCGCCTTGTTACCAAGACAGCGGTGAGCTCTTACCTCGCCTTTCCACCATCACCAACCTTAGGAAATTCCTATGATTGGCAGTTTATTTCTGTTGCACTTTCCTTGGAGTCACCTCCACCAGACGTTATCTGGCACCTTGCCCTGTAGAGCCCGGACTTTCCTCACGCCATAAATGGCCCGCGATCATTTATTCGACTCGTTCTTTAATACTTTGTTATTCTAACACTAGATTTTAAAAATGTAAATAGCTATACCTTAAAGCAGCTACCACCAATAAATTCTCTTAAAATTGAATTTTTGGGTACAGATTCTGTATTCACTCCAATAAAATAATCAAAAAACTTTAATAATCGTTTTGCTTCTTGATATTCATTGCAATCCTTATCAATAGCAAATAAAAGTGGTTCTGCAAATTGCTTTAATACAGCAAGCTCATAGATAAGGGCTGAGTTAAACATAACATCTGCTTCCTCTTGAAATGGAAAGATATTTCTTTCCTCGCCTCTTCGAACAGAATTCCACATAGCAATCGTTTGCTGTGCGCTAGTACCTCTTGTTCTTGCATCTCTTATAATACGTCTTACTAAACGTCCATCTGTAGTAGCAATTCGATTGTGCTCATCAATATTTAACTGAGTTAAGGCACTAATATAAATTTTAAATAAGCTATCCTTTGGTAAATCAAGGGTGAGCTTTTCATTTAACCCATGAATCCCTTCAATTACCAATACATCATTGTTACCAATGCGTTTTTTCGGCTTGTTATATTCTCTTTTACCAGTTACAAAGTTAAAGGTAGGAAGCTGTACCTCTTCCCCTCTTAAAAGTCCATTCATATCCTCATTAAACTGCGCTACATCAATGGCTCCTAAGGTTTCAAAATCAAGCTCTCCAAATTCATCTCTTGGCGTCTGTTCTCTATCCACAAAATAATCATCCACTGGAATTGGATGAGGATTAATTCCAAAGGTTTTAAGCTGAATAGATAGTCGATGAGAAAAAGTAGTCTTTCCTGAGGAAGAAGGTCCTGCAATTAATACAATTTGATTTTTTCTCTCCGCAATTTGAGCTGCAATATCTCCAATCTTTTTCTCCTGTAAGGCTTCCTGCACTAAAATCAAATCATTGATATCATGCTTGCAAATATAGTCATTTAAATCACCTACTGTATCAATGGAAAGCATTTTTCCCCAATCGTCAGTACGTTTCATTACATAAAATAATTTATTCTGTTCCTTAAATTCTGGTACTTCTAATGGATTGCTTCGTTCTGGAAGTTGAATAACCAAGCCCTGTTGATATAAGAACAAGTCAAAGGCTTTTATGTATCCAGTACTAGGAAGCATGTAGCCATAAAAGTAATCCTCATAATCCTCAATTCGGTAAATATTGGTCTTGGAACCTCTTCTATATTTGAATAAGGTTTCCTTATCCTTCATTCCATTTTCTGCAAAACGCTGAGCAGCATACTCTGTATTAATGGATTCCTTTACAATCTCTACATCCTGCTCTACTAGCGCTGTCATTCTTTCCTTCACCTTTGAAATAAATTCTTGATTTACTTCAGTGTCTCCCTCTACCTCACAGTAATAGCCTTTGGATATAGAATACATCACCTTGACCTTTTCGATTTTTTCTTTTCCTACTACATCATAAATTGCTTTTAAAAGTAAAAATACCGCACTTCTTTTGTAGGTACGAAATCCCAAATCATCAGCCACAGTAATAAATTCTATTTTACAATCTCGTTTGATTCGTTTTTTAAGCTCACAAAGCTTTCCATCTAAATAAGCAAGTACAATATCATAAGGATAATTTGACTGATACTGCTTTGCTACCTCTAACACTGTTGTCCCCCAAGGAATCTGTCTTTTTTCTCCTGAGATTTCAACAGTAAGTATTTCTATTTTTTCTTTCTTTTCTTTCACTTTTATCCCTTCCTTCGTTTCCTTTTATCTGATTACAAAAGGTGTACTAGCTTCCATTTGTTCTACCAAAATATCCTTTGATAATACTTTGGTTAAATAGTCAGCAACAAATGGAACGAAAATATGCTCAAGACCATAATGTCCTGCATCAATCACTGCTAAATTACCATCTATGGCATCTAAGCCTTCGTGATGACCAATATCCCCTGTAATAAAAAGCTCTACCTGTTGTGAAAGTGCATCCTCAATCATATGTCTACCCGAGCCTGGTGATACAGCTACCTTCTTCACCTTTCTTTCTAGGTCTCCATAAACTGCAACAGAGGAAAGATTAAATTGCTGCTTCACAAAATCAGCACATTGTGATACTGTCATTTCCTTTGGCAGATATCCAATTCTTCCAATTCCTTCTATTTTTTCGTCTACCTCTACACATTCGCAAAATGGCTTCGTCTCTTCTAGCTGTAGTCGTTCCTTTGCAAGCTCTGCCATTCCACCTACCGCATCAAAATTAGTATGCATCGCAAAGCACCCTATTTCTTTGGCAGCAAGCTTTAATATCTTATTACCTAGCACTGTGGAATCATTAATTTGTTTCATAGGAGAAAAAATTAACGGATGATGAGAAATAATGAAATCCACCTGATTACTAATGGCATATTCCACTACTTTATTGGTAACATCTAGAGTAACTAGGATTTTTTTTACCTCCCTGTTACTATCTCCCAAAGAAAGTCCTACATTATCCCAGCTAAGTGCATAGCTGGGTGGTGATAATTGATTTAATTCCTTTATGACCTCATGTATTTTCATAAAAGCCAAGCCCCTCCTTTATTAAGGTAAGTAAATTTTCTACCTCATTTTTTCGCTGCTTTGTTTTTTCTGTTTGAAGCTCCTCTAATTGTATACGAATTTTTTCATATGTATCCTTTGTAGCAAGTAAATACTCTAATAAAATAGGATGCTTTTCCTGTAATAACAGCTTACCAAACTGATATTCACAAGGGGAATATGAAAGAGCTTCTTCTCCCTTGATTCCTTTTATAATTGTATAAAATTTACCATCTTCCTTTAACATAGACTCACTGACTATCTTATACCCAATTTGATGTAAATATTCTCTTACTTTATAAATTTCTGACTGCGGCTGTAAAATAAGCTCCTTAGGTGTTTGTAAGGCATGACTTCCTTCCTTTAGAATTTTAATCATGAGCTCTCCACCCATTCCTGCAATCACAATGGTGTTACATTCCTCATCCTTTAGCTTATCTAGCCCATCTGATAATCTAAGGTCAATTTGACTATTTAGTCCATATAATGCTACATTTTCCTTCGCTTTACTTAAAGGCCCTTTATTTACATCCATGGCAATGGCTCTCTTTGCAAGCTGTTCCTTTACAAGTCCAATGGCAATATATCCATGGTCCGTTCCAATATCTGCCACCCCTTCACAAGGGGATACCATATGAATCACTTCATTAATTCGTTTCGAAACTTCCATTTTCCTTTTACCATGCCTTTTCTTAATCTAAGTAATCCTTTAACTTACGACTTCTACTTGGATGTCTTAGTTTTCTTAATGCTTTTGCTTCAATTTGTCTGATACGCTCTCTAGTTACATTAAATTCTTTTCCTACCTCTTCTAGCGTTCTAGCCCTTCCGTCATCTAGTCCAAATCTAAGTCTAAGTACCTTTTGCTCTCTATCTGTTAAGGTACTAAGTACATCCACTAATTGCTCCTTTAATAAAGTAAAGGCAGCCGCTTCTGCAGGCACAGGTACATTTTCGTCTTGAATAAAATCACCTAAATGGCTATCTTCCTCTTCACCAATTGGTGTTTCAAGAGAAACTGGCTCTTGAGAAATTTTTAAAATTTCTCGCACTCTATCTACTGGCATATTCATTTCTTCTGCAATTTCCTCTGGAAGTGGCTCTCTACCTAGCTCTTGTAGTAATTGTCTAGAAACACGAATTAATTTGTTAATGGTTTCTACCATATGAACTGGAATACGAATGGTTCTTGCTTGGTCAGCAATGGCTCTAGTAATTGCCTGTCTAATCCACCAGGTTGCATAGGTACTAAATTTATACCCTTTTCTATAATCAAATTTTTCTACTGCCTTAATTAATCCAAGATTTCCTTCTTGAATTAAATCTAAAAATAGCATTCCTCTTCCCACATATCGTTTTGCAATACTTACAACTAGACGAAGGTTTGCCTCTGCTAATTTTTTCTTAGCAAATTCGTCTCCCTCTTCCATACGTTTTGCTAATTCGATTTCTTCTTCCGCACTTAATAAAGGTACCTTTCCGATTTCCTTTAAATACATACGCACAGGGTCTTCAATGCTTACTCCATCAGGAACCGAAATATCAATTTCCTCTTCTGCTTCATCCTCAAAGACAATTTCTTCATCGTCATCCTCTTCTGTAATCGTAAGGACATCAACTCCATGGGCTTCTAAATATTCTAGAATCATTTCCATTTTATCAGCCTCAAGCTCTACCTCTGCAAAGGCTTCGCTGATTTCTGTATATTCTAATACATTTTTCTTTTTCTTTCCTAGTGCCAGTAGTTCTTCTAGCTTTTCACTAAATTTCTCCATTGTCATTTCCATATGTTTTCCACCTTCCATATCTCTTTCACCTTTGTATTCTCTTTTTCTTTTACCTACAAATGAAGCTGTAGATTTTGTAATTTTTTCTTTTCTTCAATTAACCTTTGCCACTCTAATATATCCTTTGACTGGGTCATGGCATGTTCAATACTATCTTGCTTTACCTTTTTTACAATGTCTGTTAGTGCTTTTTCAGCATTTTCAGGGTCAACCTCCATTTTAAAATTGGTATTAAATAAAGCAGCAACCTGTTTTTGCTCCTCTAAATCCGTATATTGATTAATAATCTTGGCAGGAGTCACCTTTTTCTCCTCCTCGTACTGTAAAAACAGTCTTGAGGCTACATCATAAAAAATAGGCTGAATAAAATCCCTTGGTGTAATTACACCACTTAAATTCTCAAATAATTTCGGTTCATTTACCAACCAGGTAAGTAAAAGCTTTTGGGATTGGTCTTTATTTTCTTCCTTTTGTTCTTTTCTATTCCTATATTCATTTTGTTTTTGCTGTGTCTGTTCCTGACCCTCTATAATCGTCAGTCCATACTCATTGACTAATGCAGTTAATTCCTTCTGAGACATAAAATATTGATTGGCAACTGCTTCAATATAGTTATTCCGTTCTAGCCCATTTTTTATGTAGGCTAATCGTTTTGCTGCCCGCTTTTGAAATTTTGTCTTATCTTCTGGATCATTTTGGTTATATTCTGCACTTATTTTGTCAATTTCAAACATAATGCTACTTTTTGCCTCACGAATCCGCTTCTCAAACTCCTCTGCACCTAATGCCTTGATTAATTCATCTGGATCCTTGTATGGCGCCATAGAAAGTACTCTTACGGATAATCCCACATCCTTAAGCAAAGGAATGGCTCTAAGGGCTGCTTTTACTCCCGCTTCATCGCTATCATAGGCTAATACTACATTCTCTGTATACCGCTTTAAAAGAGAGGCTTGATTAGAAGTAAGGGCTGTTCCTAAAGATGCTACCGCATTGGTAAAGCCTGCCTGATGTAGAGCAATCACATCCATATAGCCTTCACAAATAATCATTTCTGACCGCCTTGTAGTCCTAGCATAATTAAGACCATAAAGATTTCTGCTTTTGTCAAATAGCTTTGTTTCCATTGAATTTAGATACTTAGGCTTTCCATCTCCTAACACTCTTCCTCCAAAGCCAATGACCTTATTATTCACATCCATAATAGGAAACATAACACGATTCCAGAACTTATCTGTAGCCCCTTTTTCATCAATGGTGACTAATCCAGAATTTTTTAAGTCCTCATCCTTATATCCCTTAGACTTTAAATATCGGTATAAATCGTCACTATATTTATCGGAATAGCCTAACCCAAACTTCTTAATGGTTTCATTGGAAAGCTGTCTTTGCTCTAAATAATTCCTTGCAGCCTGCCCTTGCTTTTGGCTAAGCAAATAATAGAAATAGTTGGCAGCATCCTTGTTCATTTGACGAAGCAAGCTTTTGTAATCTGCCTGTCTTTTTTCTTCTGGTGATAATTCCCTTGTCTTAAGCTCCATTCCTGCTCGCTGGGCAAGATACTGTAAGGCCTCTGGGAATGTATAATTCTCATATTCCATCACAAACGTAAATACATTGCCTGATGCTCCACAACCAAAGCAATGGTACATTTGCTTTTCTCTTGTTACAGAAAAGGAAGGAGATTTCTCATTATGAAAGGGACAAAGCCCAAAATAATTGCTTCCTTTTTTCTTAAGAGGAACATAACTAGAAATTACATCCACAATATCATTTCTAGTTCGTATCTCCTCTACTACATCCTCTGAATAAAACATGGTGCTACCTCCTTTCTACTGATTTACAATCGAGTTTGCTTTGCAAACTTTTAAGTGTCATTTATGACACTTTATTATCATCTAATTTTCCACGCCTTTGGTTCAAATATATTTCGGTAGGTACTTATAGCATACGGATCTGTCATTCCTGCAATATAATCACATACCACCTGTTCTTTCTTTTCCCCATTATCAATTAGCTTTAAATACTCCTCTGGTAGTAAAGAAATATTGTCATTATAATATTCATATAAAGCAATCAGTAATTTTTTTGCTTTTGTTTCCTCTGCCTTAGCAATAGGATTGGTATACACATGGTCAAACATAAATTTTCTAAGTCCCACCATAGCTGTTTCGATTTCCTTTGACATACGAATATCATTTTGATTCAAACTATTTTTAATCATATCATGTATCATTGTATTAAGTCGTATACGCACTGTATTCCCTAAAATATCAGTATATTCTTTTGGAAGGTCCTCTTCTGTAAGTATGCCGCCTCGAATGGCATCATCAATATCATGATTAATATATGCAATCTTGTCTGATAATCTTACAACTTTTCCTTCTAGTGTACTAGGCATTCTTGAGGTTTGATGATTCATAATTCCATCCTTTACCTCATAGGTCAAATTAAGACCTTGTCCCTTTTTTTCCAACAATTCTACAATTCGAATACTTTGCATATTATGCTCATACCCAAAAGGAGATACACTGTTTAAGGCTGCCTCTCCTGCATGTCCAAAAGGTGTGTGTCCTAAATCATGTCCCAAAGCCATGGCTTCTACTAAATCTTCATTTAACCGAAGTGCTCTTGCAATGGTTCTGGCGATTTGTGCTACCTCTAGGGTATGGGTTAATCTAGTACGATAATGGTCGCCTTCTGGAGCAAGAAATACCTGTGTCTTATGTTTTAAACGACGAAATGCCTTACAATGTAATATTCTGTCTCTATCTCTTGCAAAATCTGTACGAACATCACATTTTGCTTCTTCTATTTTTCTTCCCTTAGTGTTACAGCTTAACATTGCATAAGGGGATAAATATTCTTTTTCCCATTGCTCTTGTTCCTCTCGAATCATTTTGATTCCTCCCTCGTAAAAACCTTAATCAACAGAAATAGCATCTAAGGAAATCTTCATTATTTCCTCAATTTCTTCCTCACTGACTCCCATTGCCTTTGCTAATTCTTCCTTCGTTGCCTCTCGTTCTAACTCCTTTGCTAGCCTTTGGGCGATTACGTCTAAATCATTCGCCTTCTTAGCAAGGGTTTGGCCAATATAATTTTGCATTTTCTGACTATCTAGTGTAGCCTTCATAGCTTCTTCTAGCTTGCAAAATAGCCAATCAATATTGTCACAGGCTTGAGATAAATTCTCCTCTAATATAGTAAGAAATGCAATATTTCCCTCTTGAATTAAATCCCCTACTAATACTCCTTGATTTTCATGTTTTTGTGCCATTTTAACAATGTCTTTTAAAAACATTTCTACTAATTGATTCTTATCCTTTTTGTGGTCAGCATATTGTAGTAAGGCTTGCTTTTGTTCTTCCTTTGAATAATCAGGAATATTAGCAAGCTCAGATAAATAAAACTGAATCAAGCTATCCTCTTCCTGTTGATTTAGTACCTTCACCTCCTGAGGATTGACTTCTATTTCCTCTATTGAGGATTCTGTAGGTTGACTATCATAGCCCACTACCTGAATCTGTTGCCCTGTCAAATAAGAATATACAAATTGTAGCTTGCTCTCCTCAAGCATATCGTGAAAATACGATTTAATTTCATCTATATGTAATTGGTTGTCCTGCGTTTTTGCAATCTGTATTAAATCTTGAATTGATGATAAAAATTGTTCTTTATCCTCCATTACGATTCCTCCCAATAAAGTGTCCTAATTATAATTATTCTACATAATTTGATAGTTTCCTTTTTCTTTTTTCAGAAAATGAAAAGAAAAGTACAAAAAATAAGACGTATGAAACTGGTATGTTGCATACGTCGAGGAGCGTAATACAAAAGCAATATGATTATTATCTGTTTCATATCTACTAATGCTACGTCTGTAATTTGAATTGTATATTGCTGTATATTGATTAATCCAACTAAAACTCTCGTATTTCTTTTGCTAAACTAAATGGAATTATGTCTCCAGGATTTGTTTTAGTATATGCCGTTTCTTCATGCATATAATCAACAATTTCATTTGCCTTATAATCAACAAATTTTACAATTACTTTATCTAGAATATTTTTTTCATCATCACTCAATATAGAATAATCCATGTCTTCAATTGGATAAACATGGAGCATAGTATCATAGTTAAAACTCATTTCCTCTTGAATATTCAATCTTTCCAAATTCATCAAACTATAATGTCCAATTGGAAGTGCTCCCATTGGCTCATGGCGATACACCATCCCAGTCATCGAACATCCATTTTCTACAAAAGATAAAGCATCTGAATACCAAAGCATTTTCATAAGTTTTACCTTAAACAAATTTGAAACACTTTCCGCAAAATATGAAATCATAGCTTCAATTTTATCAATATTCAGCATGGTATATCCATTTGAATCAGATGGCTCTTCAAAACAAGCATATTCACCTTCAAAGGTTTGCCGTGTAAGAAATTCTTTTCCATATGAGTCCAATTTCTCTACTATTTTTGCTCGAATTTCCATTCGCTTAGTAGTATTAAATTTATTCGCATTTTTCTTTAAAAATTCCAAAGCTTGAAGCGGATTATCTTTAACCAAACGGAGCATTACATCATAAGCCTCATCTTGAATTGCCTTACTTTCATATCGGGATATTGTTGCTTCCCCCCATCCTAATAGCTTAGCTAAATCCACCTGAGACAATCCATAGCATTCTCGAATAGCTACAATTTCATCAGATGTTAATAGACCCATCTTTCTTCGATATGCATTTCTTGCATTTAAAAGATTTTCATTTGTCATTGCACCAGTTTCAAATTCATTTTCATTCTCATCCGCATTTGCACAAAAATAAAACCTCTCCTCGTAGGTTACTTCCTCTCCTTTTATTTCCAATTTCACATAAATAAGCCTGCCTTTTATATCCTTTCCAAATACAAACAGCTGCAATGGTTTTACATCATCTGTATCTATCTTCGTTTCTGAATATTCTTCTACTGTTAATTCCTTTAATCTATCAATATACTAGAATTTTTATATCAACCAAAAACTTCTCCTATTCAATCCACTCACCAGTGCTACCATCGTATGTAATAAAGCCATCTTTCCAATAACCTTGATTTAGTTTATATTTGCTAATATAAAAACAATCTTTAGAAAAACAATTGAATCCTTTTTTTGTTTTATATTTTTTTACTACCTTCTTTGCTTATATCCAGCCTTTTTCAAATTAATATTATATCCCCTTTTTACATACTCTTTTATATATGTATAATCATTTTCTTTGATTGCTTTAAAAAACTTATTTTTCCTGTTATTCATTTTTTACTCCAATTTTAAATTTTCTTTCAAATATCAACTTTTTTATTAATACATTTATAATTATTTGTACTAATTATCATACTGAAATTTGTGATACATTAATTTAGCCTCATCATATGCTTTTTTTATTAGAACCTCGTTAGTTGTTTCCAAAAGCCATTGCTTGATTTCAAAAAAATCGAAACATAATGAAACCTCATCTACATACCACACATTTTTTCATACAGACCTGGAATTGATGAAGTTGTTAATATCTGTATGGCCGTTGCTACATCAATTATTGCATGCCCCACTATAATCGGCAAGGGATTTCTTTTTTTATAGTAATACCAACATAGGATTATAGTTAATGGTAAAAATGATAAAAATCGGTATATAATATATTTCACATCAAAAAATCCTGCTAAATACATTCCAGCCATTCCCACAAATACAATAACAATAGATATAACTACAATTTGTTTTTCCTTTTTAATAATGAATCAATTCCCAATAGCTACTATTTTGCTTTTTAGTTATAAATAGCAGAAGCAATATTGTAACCACATTAACAATGCTTGCAATATTTGACCACCAATTGCTTATTTCATCAACTTTCTTACCAGTGACAAATGCCCCAACAATAAATACCAATAGAAAAATAACACATCTAAACGGCAATATATAAGGCAGATTTTTATTTTTCATTATGTACCTCCATATTTTAACATAGTTGAATACTTATTTTTTTCATATGCTTTCATTCTCCTTCTTGTCAATAACACCAAGAAATAGCATTTCTACAAGCGACTCAACAAAGCTGTCTCTTTCGCTCTTATCCTTTAGATCATAACCTAGGATTTCCTTTGAAGAATCCCCTGCTAAAAAAGCAACCTGCATAGATGACGTAAGCATAAATGCCAACAGCCTTTTCTTTTCTGCATCCACATCATTTTGAAGTGCCAGTAAAAACCCTTTTTGGGTATAGACAGAATTACTTTTTGCATAATAATTTTGCATATCACCAAGAATAGAGATAGTTGAAATTGCGTAATTTTCAAACAAAAAATCATATACCTGCTTTGCCCACTCTGCCAGCCTCTCTTTATCTTCTAACCCGTCCTTCACACTATAATCCTTCTTATCTGGTGAAAAACACATAACAACATGATTGATAATTCTTTGAACACAATCAACAATTAGTTGTTCTTTGCTACCAAAATGATAATTGATAAGCCCTAGGCCCACACCCGCTCGTTCTGATATTTTGCGTAGAGTTATTTTATTAACCTCTCCGTTACATTCTTGTATTAACTCCGTTGTAGCTTGGATAATTACTTCTTTTAAATTTGCTTTATCTTTCATATCTTCTCTCCTTTGAACACTGTTCAAAATTTATTTTACTGAACATCGTTCAAAAAAGCAAGAAAAAATAAGCAGAAAATCTAAATGACTTTCTGCTTATTACTCAATTAAGCATAGTAATCCATGCTCTTAATACTACTCTGCATCCTCAGTTGATTCTGAAAGACATTGATTCGCTATAAACATATAACCATTGTCTGTTTTTTGAAGGATAGTCTGAACACTAGAATACGAAGAATATATATCTGAATCAGCCTTAAAATCCAACGTATATACATTTCCATTCACAAGACCACGTACACAGGTATACTTCACATAATTTGTATCTCCACATTCATGATAATAAGAGTCAAATTCAGGAACATATACACCAATATTGTCTACATTTACTTCATCTAAGCTAAGTCCCAATCTTTCCTTAACTATTTTCTCCACATCACTTTTCTCCACCTTTATACAATCGGTTTGAAATTCACTTTCATTTATTGCTGCGAGATAAGCATCTGCATCCTCATTGGACATATCCTTCTGAACTCCAGCACCTGAATAGAATACCTCTCCTAAATCCACACTGACAGGGTTTACATACTCAGATAAGAGGAAACCATATGCATCCCATCCATGAATAAATTCTGTAAATTCATCTAGTTCATCCTGTGTCAATTCACGGAATCCTTCATCTCCCTCTTCGTCCTGACTGTCTACTTTGTCCTTGTCAGCATCGCTGCTTTCCACTTTTATCTGACTGTCATCCTTTTTTTCTTGGTTGTCTGTAGCACCGCAACCTGACAAAAGCAATGTAGAAGACATACATACCAAAATTAATTTCTTCCAATTTTTAACAAAATTTTTTACCATAAAATTAACTCCTTAATATAATATTATTCAAAAGCACTCTAGTATATCTTTATAGCTATAACTAAATGTCTTTATGATGAATGCTATCACAAGACTACATATCATGTCAAGAAACATAGTTGAACTAGCCAGGGACGGTTCTTGTGTATCAATGAGCGTCCCTCTGTATCATTTCCCTTTTATATTTTTATCTTAGCTAAATTTGTCAATCACATACTAATTTAACTATGACTATTTCAGGTCTATTATTAAAACGAACAGGGATGATACTGTTGCCGATACCTCGGCTTACAATCATGGTCGTATTATTCTTGATATATTTACCAGCATCAAATTTAGGGAACAAACCTTGATTGGGAGCAATTATCCCTCCAATAAACGGCACACAAAATTGTCCTCCGTGCGCATGTCCACTCAACACAAGATCAACTTCTTCTGATACATATTCCTCAAACATTTCTGGCCTGTGTGACAACAATATGCAGTATTCATTCGATAATGACATATTGCTTATTTTTGTTTGAACCATGCTTTCCTGAATATAGGTATCCCTATCAGTAAAATCAGGGTCATCTAGTCCGGCAAGCTGTATTGTTTCGCTCCCCTTTGTCAGCGGTATCACATTCTTCTCCCTCTCCAACAAATACCAATTTGATTGTCAATTATCTTTTTCATATTCTGCCTCTTTTCCTCACTTACTCCCCAAATATATCTTTTTCTGCTCCATGTCCACTTTTGCCATAACACCATATTGCAATATACACCTTGGTGTAGCATGTCCAAAATTCACATTATAGACAATCGGAAGCTTCTCATTGTTTATCACTTTTATAAGGATATCTTTATATTCCTCATAATAAGCTTCATCTTGTGGCTTTCCAACCAAAACACCATTTACCACATCAAATACGCCCTTTTCCTTAAGCGCCCTTATTTCCTTTTCGAAAAGTTCTGGTACAGGCTTTTCTTCGCAGGTTTCTATAAATAATACTTTTCCCGCCCATTCATCTTTGCTTGGAAATAGTCCATATTTTTCACAAATATCTTTTTCATCCTTATATCTGGTTGTTGTCAATATGTCATAAAGACTTTCTAAACAGCCACCTAATAACTCACCTTGAAAAACTCCACTACCTTGCAGAAGTTCAAATCCTCTTTCTTCCTTATGTGCTATTCTGTCTGTTCCAATTGCTGCTCTGGAAAAATCTTCTCTTTCTTCATACCAGATTTCACTAGATACAATTTCATTATATTCATTTCCATCTAAGTAGCTTTCAAATGCATTTTTGCTGTAGGGAAGCATCTCTTTTGCAATTTCACCCAAATCACATATAAAATTAGGACCATAATAAGTAGATAATCCAAGTTTATAAAACATCAGATGATTAATCGTAGTATCAGAAAATCCAGTAAATAATTTAGGATGCTTTTCTACTGCCTCAATGAACTCGGTATCTTCCATCAAATAAGGCAAAAGTCTATATGTATCATCACCGCCTATTGCACAAATAATCCCTGCAACCTTATCATCTAAAAAGGCTTCTTTTAAATCCTTTGCTCTTGCTTGTGGATGTGCCTGTAAATATTCGATGCCCTTCAAAGCATTTGGCATAAATACAGGTTCCAGTCCATACTCCCTCAATCTCTTTACACCTATTTCTATGCTATGACTGCAAAATTCTTCGCCTAACATACCACTTGACAAGCTAACAATTGCTACTTTGTCACCTTTTCTTAATTTTCTTGCGTACTGCATTGTGCAATCCCCTCTCCTATATTCTTTAAAACCTTAGCCATAGTCGATTCTTCCGTATTATGTTCTATATCTCATCCTCATACGGTGGACGTACCATATTCATTAAATGTTTTTCTATTGCTCCATACAACTTGTAATTTCTCTTAGCAGTATTCAGTGACACCTTATTAGGTCCAATAATTCTATTGGGCATATTTTGAGCCACTTCATCATACTGCCAAAAACAAACATCACAAATCTCAAATCCTCCTAATGCTTTATTTTGCTTTATCAGTTCATTTAATTGTGCATTAATCACACTTCTACTATACCCCTCATTTTTTAATAACACTCTCAATTCCGCAATATCAGCTACTAAATGTTGCCTATTACTAGTCAAACCAGTTCTTATAGATTTATACGACTCTGTATTTGGATGAATGCCTTGCTTAATATTAATTGTAATTCCTTTTCCAGTTGAAACAGAGCTCGCTGCAAAAGCCAGTAGATTTTTTACGTCTACTGACCTTTTTCTCCTATAAGCCCTATTTATTTAACGTCATCAAATGCAAAATTATATGGATTTATATATCTTATTCCTTCATCAATTTTTAAAAATGCTTCGTCATCAAATGGTATGCTTTCGTCATACAAAAATCTGTCATCAATCAAATTTATATCTTCTACATATCTTCTTAAAATACTTTCTTCACAGGAATATCTTTCACAATACTCTTCAAGCAATACCCCTTTCTCTGAAAGTAATTTATAAATATCTTTAGGACACTCTTTCATTAATAATGCAATTGGATATTTTGTAGATAAATATCCATAATACTCTATAACAGATTTCCCATCACTTTTACTAATTAAGTACCAGCTTAAATTACTATCATCTTCTAGTCTACACCATATATTGGGTATTTTTTCAATTTCATGTGATACTGATTTTGAATCATATTCATTCGACAATAAAACCGCCTTTTTTAATATTAATGATATATCTTTCATTCAATCCTCCTTATCAGTCCAACCAATTATATGTCCCATCATTATTAGATTTTCCTATTCTAATTTTCCCTGTATTACTATCAAAAAAATATCTTATTTCACTTGGATAATCATTAGCTTTGGTTAAATTAGGAACAAATTCGTGTATATGAGGATTAGTATGTGCAAGATTATTACCGTGTGTAGAATAATCTATACGATACTTAATTCGCCCAAATTCATCTGAAATAACTATGGAAGTTTCCACTTCATGACTAGTGTTTCCTAATCTTTTATATACTTCTCTTGTATTTGGTGTTTGATATCCATTTTGAATATCCTTATTCAAATTCTGATAATACTCATCTGGTAAGAACAATTCTGTTTCTTTACCACTCTCTCCATCCGCAAAGAACTGTAGCTTCATTTCTAGCAGATTTCCACTGTTTATCCCAATCCTCTTGCCATCAAGCGTACAATTATTTGGATTACTATTATCAAAGTCTATTTTAACACTGCCTTTATCTCCTATAACTGTCAGACTTCCATAGAATTTATATGATTGGTACAGCCCTATAATAGATAATATCGTCAGCACAGTGTATACAATGGTTTCCTTATCTCTGTGACTTGTAATAGAATACACTGTCATAGTAAGCATCATTGCTGTATTTGCTACGGATTCTGCAAATATTAAGCTTGCAAATGCAATTACACTATATGCAGCTACGACTATATGTAGTGCTCCAAGACCAACACCCATTATATATCCTTTGATAAAGGCTTTCTCTACTTCCTTGTCACTTCCTCCTAGAAAGCTTGTAATCGCTGCA
>JAFPBJ010000030.1 GCA_017390525.1 Lachnospiraceae bacterium
AGATTCTAACCTAGTTCGATTAAAAGATTTAAAAATACCAAATAAGAGAGTACAACAATATACAGACGAAGAAAGAACTAGATTACAAAAGGCCTTTGGATATACTTATGAGGATATTAACTCAGCAATTTTACCAATGGCGAAAAATGGTGCAGAGGCAATTGCAGCCATGGGTGCAGATACACCACTTGCAGTACTTTCTGAACAAAGACAACCATTATTCAACTACTTTAAACAATTATTTGCTCAAGTAACAAACCCACCTATTGATGCAATTCGTGAGGAGATTGTTACATCTACAGCAGTTTACATGGGAAAAGATGGTAACCTTTTAGAAGAAAAACCAGAAAATTGCCATGTATTAAAGGTAAATAATCCAATTTTAACAAACACAGACATTTTAAAAATCAAAAATATGAAGGTAGATGGCTTAAAGGTAGAGGTACTTCCAATTACTTATTATAAGAATACTTCCCTAGAACGTGCCATTGAACATTTATTTGTAGAAGCTGATAGAGCTTATAGAGATGGAGCAAATATTTTAATCTTATCAGATAGAGAAGTGGATGAATATCACGTTGCAATCCCTTCCCTACTTGCTGTATCAGCATTACAACAGCATTTAGTAAAAACTAAGAAGAGAACTTCTGTTGCATTAATTCTTGAAAGTGGTGAGCCAAGAGAGGTACATCATTTTGCAACCTTACTTGGTTATGGTGCATGTGCAATTAATCCATACCTTGCACAAGAAAGCATTCACCAATTAATTGAAAGCAACATGCTTGACAAGGATTATTATGCTGCAGTCAATGATTACAACAGTGCAATTTTACATGGAATTGTAAAAATTGCATCTAAAATGGGTATTTCTACCATTCAATCATACCAAGGCTCACAAATCTTTGAGGCAATTGGTATTAGCGAAGAGGTAATTAATAAATACTTTACTAATACAGTTAGTAGAATTGGTGGCGTAAGCTTAGTTGATATTGCAGATAACGTTCGTGCCCTACATTCAAAAGCCTTTGATCCACTTGGATTACAAACAGACTTAACATTAGACAGTGTAGGTAACCACAAGTTAAGAACTGGAAAAGAGTCTCATTTATATAATCCAAAGTCAATTCATTTACTACAGGAATCAACAAGAACTGGCGATTACAATTTATTTAAGGAATATACAAAATTAATTGATGAGGAAAGTGCTAGCACAAATCTTCGTGGCTTAATGGAATTCAATTATCCTGAAAAAGGTGTTCCAATTGAAGAGGTAGAAAGCGTAGCATCCATTGTAAAACGTTTCAAAACAGGAGCAATGTCTTACGGTTCTATTTCACAGGAGGCTCATGAAACCTTAGCAATTGCCATGAATAAATTACAAGGTAAATCAAACAGTGGTGAAGGTGGAGAAAGCCTAGAGCGTCTTACTGTTGGACCAGATGGATTAAATAAATGTTCGGCAATTAAACAAGTAGCTTCTGGTCGTTTCGGTGTTACCTCTAGATATTTAGTAAGTGCAAAGGAAATTCAAATCAAAATGGCACAAGGAGCAAAACCAGGAGAAGGTGGACATCTTCCAGGTGGGAAGGTTTATCCATGGATTGCCAAAACAAGACATTCAACCCCTGGTGTAGGTCTTATTTCACCACCACCTCATCATGATATTTATTCAATTGAGGATTTAGCACAATTAATTTATGATTGTAAAAATGCAAATACAGATGCAAGAATTTCTGTAAAGCTTGTATCTGAGGCTGGTGTTGGTACAGTAGCTGCTGGTGTTGCCAAGGCAGGTGCGCAAGTAATTTTAGTATCTAGCTGTGATGGTGGTACTGGTGCAGCTCCAAGAAACTCAATTTACAACGCAGGACTTCCATGGGAGCTTGGACTTGCAGAGACTCACCAAACACTTATTTTAAATGATTTAAGAAATAAAGTTATTCTTGAAACAGATGGTAAGCTTATGACTGGTAGAGATGTAGCCATTGCTGCATTACTAGGAGCAGAAGAATTTGGATTTGCTACAGCACCACTTGTAACCTTAGGCTGTGTAATGATGCGTGTATGTAATCTAGATACTTGTCCAGTTGGTGTTGCAACACAAAATCCAGAGCTTCGTAAACGCTTTAAAGGAAAACCAGAATATGTCATTAACTTTATGGAATTTATTGCTCAAGAGTTAAGAGAATATATGGCAAAATTAGGTGTTCGTACAGTAGATGAGTTAGTTGGACGTTCTGATTTATTAAAGGCTAGCAAACGAGCAGAAGAAAAGCATGTAGATTTAAGCAGAATTTTAGCAAATCCATATGCAGGCGATAGAGATAAAATTGCAAAATACAATGAAAAGAATGTATTTGATTTTGAACTTGAAAAGGTAGTGGATGAAAAGATTCTTCTTAAGAAATTAAAACCTGCATTAATGAACAAACAAAAACGCAGTATTGAAATTGATGTAACCAATACAGACCGTTCAGTAGGTACTATTTTTGGTTCAGAGATTACAAAGCTATATCAAGATACCCTTGAAGAGGATACCTTCACAATTAAATGTAAAGGTAGTGGTGGACAAAGCTTTGGTGCCTTTATTCCAAAAGGCTTAACTCTAGAATTAACTGGAGATAGCAATGATTACTTTGGTAAAGGTTTATCAGGTGGTAAGCTCATTGTTTACCCACCAAAGGGAATTAACTTTGAACAGGATAAAAATATTATTATTGGTAACGTAGCCTTATATGGTGCAACCAGTGGTAAAGCCTTTATTAATGGTGTAGCTGGAGAACGTTTCTGTGTAAGAAACTCAGGTGCTACAGCAGTTGTAGAAGGTGTAGGTGACCATGGTTGTGAATATATGACTGGTGGACGTGTCATAGTACTTGGAAGCACTGGAAAGAACTTTGCAGCTGGTATGAGCGGCGGTGTTGCTTATGTACTTGATGAAGATAGCAGTCTATATATGAAGCTAAATAAAGAATTAGTTTCTTTTGAGGCAATTACTTCAAAATATGATGTATTAGAATTAAAAGAAATTATTAAAGAGCATGTAGCTTATACTAACTCTGCAAAAGGAAAAGAAATTTTAGAGAACTTTGGTGAGTATTTACCAAAATTCAAGAAAATTATGCCACACGATTACAAACGTATGCTTCAAACCATTGTACAAATGGAAGAAAAAGGATTAAGCAGTGAACAAGCACAAATTGAAGCATTTTATGCAAATAAAAAGAGATAGGAGAGGAATAAAATGGGAAAACCAACAGGATTTTTAGAATTTGAACGTGAAGTAAGTCATGCTTCAACACCAAAAAATAGAATCAAAAATTTCAATGAATTCCACTCCATGCTACCAAAAGAGAAACAACAAATCCAAGGAGCACGTTGTATGGAGTGTGGAGTGCCATTTTGTCAATCAGGAATGATGATTAATGGTGCCACAACAGGATGTCCACTTAACAATTTAATTCCTGAATGGAACGATTTGTTATATAATGGCAACTGGGAACAAGCATATAGAAGATTAAAACGTACCAATAGCTTTCCAGAATTTACTTCAAGAGTATGTCCTGCTCCTTGTGAAGCAGCTTGTACTTGTGGATTAAATGGTGATTCAATTTCTATTAAAGAAAATGAAATGAGCTTAGTAGAAAATGCATATGCCAGCGGATATGTAAAACCAAAGATTCCAGAAATTCGTACAGATAAAAAAATTGCTATTATTGGTTCGGGGCCAGCAGGCTTAGCTGCTGCGGACCAATTAAACAAAAGAGGTCATCATGTAACTGTATTTGAAAGAGACGATAGAGTAGGCGGACTTCTTATGTACGGAATTCCTAACATGAAGTTAGAAAAGCATATTATTGATAGAAAAATCAATGTTATGAAACAAGAAGGCGTGGAATTCGTAGTAAATGCCAATGTAGGTGAAAATGTAAAAGCAAGCAAGATTTTAAAAGAATATGACAGTGTCATTTTAGCTTGTGGAGCATCTAACCCAAGAGATATTAATGTGCCTGGAAGAGACGCAAATGGAATTTATTTTGCAGTAGACTTCTTAAAATCAACCACAAAGAGCTTGTTAAATTCAGATTTAAAAGATGGAAAATATATCTCAGCAAAGGATAAAAAGGTACTTGTAATTGGTGGCGGTGATACAGGAAATGACTGTGTAGGTACATCGATTCGCCATGGTGCAGCAAGCATTGTACAGCTTGAAATGATGCCAAAATTACCAGACCAAAGAGGAGAAGATAACCCATGGCCACAATGGCCAAGAGTTTGTAAAACTGATTATGGTCAAGAGGAAGCCATAGCAGTGTTTGGTCAAGATCCAAGAGAGTATCAAACTACAGTAAAAGAATTTATCAAAGACGACAAAGGAAATGTATGCAAAGCTCGTCTTGTGAAATTAAAAGCAGAAAAGGATGCTAACACAGGTCGTATGATGATGACTGAAATTTCAGGAAGCGAATATGAAATCGAAGTCGATTTAGTATTAATTGCAGCAGGCTTTTTAGGTAGCCAATCTTATGTTACCAATGCATTTGGTGTAGAAACCAACGAAAGAACAAATGTAAAAACTGAGCCTGAAAAATATGCAACCAACGTAGAAAACGTATTTGTTGCAGGAGATATGCATAGAGGACAATCCCTTGTAGTTTGGGCAATTAGAGAAGGCCGAGAGGTAGCAAAGGAAGTAGATTGTAAGCTAATGGGTTATACAAATTTAACCTAAAAGCATTAGAAAAATAAAAAACAAGGCAGGGAATGATTCTTTGCCTTGTTTTTGTTTGCGAAATATGGAAAGATATAGTATCATAAATAATAGATATAAGTAAAAAAGAAAATGGAGGATTATCATGAGCTTTACAGAAGTAAACCCTATGGAACTAGAATTAGCTCCTTTTAAGAAAATTGGAAAGGAATGGATGTTGGTTACTGCTGGAAATGAAGAAAAATGTAACACAATGACAGCAAGCTGGGGTGGAATAGGAATTAACTGGAATAGTCCGGTTGCTACCATATATATTCGACCACAACGATATACAAAGGAATTTATTGATAAAGAAGGAAAATTTTCTTTGTGCTTTTTTGAAGAAAGCTATAAAGAGGTGCTTTCCCTTTGTGGTAAGGTGTCAGGAAGAGATACAGATAAAATAAAAGAATGTAACCTTACTACTAATTATTACAAGGGCATTCCTTATTTTGAAGAAGCAAGCTTAGTGCTTATTTGTAGTACACTTTATCAAAATACAATTTCCAAGGAAGGCTTTCAGGATGAAAAAATGATTGATACCTATTATCCAGACAATGATTTTCATGAAATGTACATTGGAAAAATTGAAGCAGTATTAAAAAAATAAAGAATACTTTTACAGGAGGATAAAGGCGATATGGAGCCAAGAATGATTAGTGCCATCGTTGGAGTGGTAGCTGTTGTTGCAGCAATCTATTTGATTTGCTATTTCGTTCAGGTAAGACAAGAAAAACAGGAAAAGTTAGAGCTAGAAAAGGCAAAGAAACAGAAACAGATTCATCTTAGAATGCTAGAGTGTTCCAAAAATTTTATTTACAAAACATCAGAATATAACAAAGAAGAGTCTATAGAAGAAATTGAGTCTAAGCTTCATTTTTTCCATACCTTTGAGGAAGGTTTTCAAATTATGTTATCTTTGTTTTATCACAATGTTTTGCAATATAAAGAAATCGAAAAGCTAGCGAAAAAAGGGACACAAAATAAAAATCAAATTCAAAAAATATGGAAACGCTGTGTAGAAGTGTTTTTATCACAATACACCTTAAATTGCAATGAGGAGTATAAGGAAAAGCTAAAACAAGCTTTATACCAATATGGCAATCAGGATGTAAAAAAATTATTAGCAAAACCAAAAAAGCTTTAGGAGGATTCCTTCCTAAAGCTTTTTTCATGTATCTATTTTGGTTCTAATAAGTGTTTAATAGAAAGGTAATCAGGAATACCATTTTTGTATTTAATGGTAGGCTCACCTTCGATTAATGGACGCATATAATCAATAATTTCAGGTGTTACATCGTTACCTGCTGTGTTAATCCATTCCAATGGTACAGATTTTTCAGCATTGGCAACCTTATCGATTGGGGTAGTATCAATTTTAATGGTATATGGGTCGTTAGAAGTTCTAGTAATGGTAAGCATACAAGCGGATAATCCTTGCTCTGCTGCCTCAACAGCATATTCTCCCAAAGAAAAGGATTCATTAATATCTGTTAAAGAGGAAATATGCATGGCACTTCTTTGTAATACATTAAGCTCAATAGAACGTACCTTACAGCCAATGGTATTTTTAATTAAATGCTCTAAATATTTACCAGTTCCACTTAATTGGGCATGTCCAAATTCGTCGGCAATGGAATTGGTGGCACTTAAGTATTTTCCACTTTCATCCTTAATTCCTTCAGAAACGGCTACAATTACATTTTTTTTATGCTCTAATAATTTATTTACATCATTAATAAAATTATAGGTAGAAAAAGCTCGTTCTGGTAAATAAATTAAATGAGGAGAATTACTGTAAGAATTACGGGCAAGAGCAGAAGCAGCAGTAAGCCAGCCGGCATTTCGTCCCATAATTTCTACAATAGTAACACTTTTAATATCGTAAATATAGGTGTCATGAGCAATTTCAAGCATAGTGGTTGCTACATATTTTGCAGCAGAACCAAAGCCTGGGGTATGGTCAGTTTCACATAAATCATTATCAATGGTTTTTGGAATTCCAATAATAGAAATATCGTAATTAATTAATTTTGCATATTTGCTTAGCTTGTCTACTGTATCCATGGAATCATTTCCACCAATATAGAAAAATGCATGAATGTTCATTCGACGGAAGGTTTCAAAAATGAAATCATATTGCATAGGATTAATCTCAATTGGTGGTAGCTTATATCTACAAGAGCCCAAATACATAGCAGGGGAAGTTTTTAAGGTCTCAATCGCCTCCATATTATTAGAAAAGGTTTCATTTAAGCTAATAATTTTTTGCTGTAGTACACCTTGAATTCCATTGATTGAGCCATAAATGGTATCAAATTTCTTAGATTCAGTGGCTCTTTTTATTACACCAGCTAAACTAGCATTAATAGCAGCAGTAGGGCCTCCAGATTGGGCAACTAAACAATTACATTTTTCTTTCATTGTGTCCTCCGTTCACAAAGTCTTATATATTAACCAATGCTAAGACTTGAATTACATATTATAGTTATCTATATTATATGACAGCCATAAACAGATAGCAAGAAAAATGTAAAAGGAAGGTTTATTGATACAAATGATGCCTTGTGGTTTCAAGCCCATTATTAGCGCCTTTAGAAAAAACCACCTGATGTAAATCAATATAGCCATTGTGAAACATAGCAGCACAGGAAGCAAGATAAAGCTGCCACATTCTTATGAAGTTGGTTTCGAATTCCTTTTCTAGTGTAGGTAGATTGCGATTAAAATTATGATACCAGCAAAGTAAGGTTTTGTTATAGTGAAGTCTAAGACTTTCTACATCTAACGTGTGAAAGGCATAGTTAGTTCCGGTGGAGATAATTTCTCGTAGGGTAGGGATAATTCCCCCAGGGAAAATGTATTTCTTAATAAAAGCATCTCCGTCGCTTTCCTTTAGAGAGCTAATAAAATGAAGCAGTAATACACCTTTATCCTTTAAAACAGAATTAATTTGCTGAAAGAAATAGGGATACTGCTCTCTACCTACATGCTCTAGCATTCCCACACTTACAATTTTATCAAAGCGAAAGGGTAAGGTACTTAGCTCTTGATAATTCATATAAAAGATTTGGATTTGATTTTCTAGGTGTTGTGCCTTGATTTTTTTCATACATTCTCTGTATTGCTCCTTACTTAAGGTGATTCCAACACAATTTGCCTTATATTTCTTGGCAGCCTCAATTAAAAGAGAACCAAAGCCACAGCCAATATCTAAGAGCCATTCCCCTTCCTTTAACTGAATTTTCTTTAAAATATAGTGAATTTTATTCATCTGCGCATCGTATAAGGTATCTGTATCCTTTATAAAATAGCCACAGGAATAGGAGAGGGTTTCATCTAGCCATAGCTTGTAAAACTCATTTCCTAGGTCATAGTGGTGGGAAATATTATGCTTTTCGGTCTTTAATCCAAAGGATTTATGAAAAATTTTTGGAAGGAGACGATAGGTGGTAGAAAAATTTTGAAATTGGCTTAGAAACACATCTAAGGCCTGATATAAGTCTCCGTCAATTTCAATATCCCCATTCATATAAAGCTCCCCTAAGGAAAGAGAGGTGCTTCTAATTAAAGGGATTGCCTTTAAGGGTTTGTGAAAATATGCTCGAAACTCAGGATCGCCCCCTCCAATCTTCATTGTTTCTCCGTCCCAAAACACCGTTTCAAAGGAAATAGAGCCAAATTCATTTAGAAATTGCTTGGTAATACGTTTATCCATGGGTGATACCTGCCTATTTTTTATTTTAAAGTGTATGAAATAATGATTTTGTTATTTTATACGCTTTATTATGGTATCCAACGTTGGATAAAGTATACCAAATAAAAATTTACCCCTTTTCAAATTTTTTAAATAGAATTAAAATAAAAATGCAACATTTTGAAATGTTAAAAAGTGTATGATATGTAACACATTACAGCTTTTCATTGTTATATTACTGTTTCTTATTAACCTACGAATTATGATTCTAGGAGGAACGATTGAAAGTAGCGTTAGCAAAAAAGAAATTACGAAGAAGCAACAGATTACAGGAACGCCAAAAGCAAAGTAATCAGGAAAGAAATGAAAAGCTTTCTGAGATTGAGCAGTTAGAAAATTTTGAGTTTTATCATGGGATTAATTGGTAGAATAGACATTTCTAATTCTGTTTGCTCTGGATTTTTCTGTAAAAGCATTGATTAATATGTTATACTATATAGAAAATGTAGTAATGATGGGATATTTTATAAAGAAACGGATTAGATTCATATGACTCAAACAGTAGAAAAACGTAGTAATTATTTTGATAATATAAAGGGAATACTAATTATTTTAGTGGTATTAGGGCACTGCTTATTTGATTTGCAGGAATTTAAAACCATCAATTATATTGTAGATACCATATATGTATTTCATATGCCAGCCTTTGTTTTTATGACTGGGTATCTTAGTAAAAGTAGCCATTGCAGAGAAAAAGCAGCCTTATTGCGACTTTTTTGTGCATATATCATTTTTAATACATTAATGATGCTTTATCATTCTTCGGCATATGGTACTAGCTTTAGTATTATGTCCCCCTATAATTCCTGCTGGTATCTCCTTGCAGTGATTGTGTGGAGATTTAGTGTAGGTTATTTTGAAAAAGTACCAAAATTACTGCTATTAGCTGTTGTAGCTGCCTTGGCCATAGGATTATTTCCTGATGTTACCAATGTAATGGCAGCAGCAAGGATTGTTGCGTTTTATCCATTTTTTCTTTCAGGATATGAATTTGATACAAAAAGGATGACAAATTTTTATGAAAATAGAAAAATTAAACAGTACATACATGGAATTGCTTTCCTTTTCATAGCAATTTTTCTTTCGGTTTTGTTGATTTATTTTTATCATCCAAAGGATGATGTATTTCAAATGGCGGCCTATGTTATGCCAGTAGATATTTTGATTAGATGCATGATTTTTTTCGTTTCAATTCTAGCAATCATAGGATTATTTCTGTGTGTACCAAAAAGAAAAGTGTTGCTTCTTACCAACATAGGAAAAAATACGCTACCAATTTTTCTTCTTCATAGAATCATTACACTTATTATATCTAATTGGATGCAAAGGCTAGGGAATGAAGGGCTGATTATTTTCATTTCACTTATAGAAACTACTATAATTGTAGTGCTTTGTGGAACAAATTTCATAGCATCGGCTGTTTCAAAGCTGATTGACACATTTTATTTTATGGTGACTAGTGAGAAAAACAGCAAAGGGATTGAGATTACAAGGCTATGTACAGTAGTAATCATCATATTTATTTTGGCACTGCAAGTTCTATTGCTTCTATAAGAAGGAAAAAAATAGATAAATTAGCAAAAATAGGAACGTATTTTAACTTGAATTTTGCATAAAATTATACTATAATTAACTCAAGAGAAAGCTTCCTGGGATGTTCGATATCTTGTTATTTTGAACCTACATTTATTTAATACGGGATTTCAATATTTATTAATGGATGTTAAGCCTTCTTAGAAAGGACAACAGAAGTTAATGTGCGATTACCCACCTAGCATTGCTAGGAGTCAAAATACAAGAAACGGCATTTTGGGGGTTATACAAAAGATAAAGAAGCAGCATTTATGCTGCTTTTTATATTGTACATAACATTTTGTTATTGGTACCATACAAATAGGGAATGGAGAAGAAACAAGCTTATGAAACAACGTAAAATTATAATCATTATCCTTTTAATTGCAGCCATTCTTGGGATTATGATTTATGGGAAGCTATCATCACAGCCTAGGAAGGATTCTTATACCAACGAGGAAGTAGCTAAGATGCTTACCTATCTTAAGTATAGTCCTAGTGAACTAAAGGCTTTGAAAATTGAGAATAATTACAAGGATTTAAAGGAAAAGGATTTGGTTACCCTTTATGCCAATGCTAGTAAAATGGCTGGCTTTGATATTGGGGAGAAGAAAAAGTTTAAGAAAAATCATAGTTTTACATACCTACAGGGAAAAAGAATTGCAAGAAAATATCATATAAGCGAAGAAGAATTATCCTTTGCACTAGATCAAGCAGCAAATCATAAGCCAATGAAAATCAAAGAATGGAACGAGCTTTATGATTGTTTGCGAACAAAAGTGAAAAATAATACAGTAGAAAAGAAAACTGTCATTGTTTTTAAAACAGCGAAAGATCAATTAGAAACTAGTATAGGTGTGCTACAAAAGGATGAAATTGATAAGAAGGTAGCTTTAGGTGTTTATGAAATTTACACAGTAGAGAATCAATTTATTATGGCGGGAGAGCAGTCTAAGGAAAAAATTACTTTACATAATGTCTGGATTAAAAAGGAAAGCAAGAAATCAGTTACGCTATATGTAGAAGGCTCAACCGTTACCTATCCTTGTAAACGAAAAAGTGATGAGACTATAGAACGCCAAATTGCAGATGTGGTACTTGAAGATAATAAAATTATAGAAATACATATGAAACCAGAACGGGTAAAGGCAAAGGTACTTTCAGTTACTAAGGATGCCATAGAATTAGAACAATATGGAAAGGTACCGATTAGCGAATACTTTAAAATATATAATATTTACGGAACGCTTTCTATGGAGGATACCAAAAGTATTCTAGCAGGCTATAAAAATATTGAATTTGTGTTGGCAAAGGATAAAATAGAAGCGGCAGTTATCACACAGCCAATGAATACAGATATGATTCGAGTTGCATTAAATACCACAGGCTATCAGGGCTTGTTACATGAAAAAGTTGTAGTAACCAGCGATTCTGACTTTATTTTAACCTGTGGCAAAAAGAAAAAAACTTATAAAGCAGGGAAAAAGGTTACTATTTTAACGAAAAATAAATTGCTAGAAGAGGGTACCATAAAATTCACTGCAAAGGAGAAAAATGGCACCATAAAAGTACTATCCATTGAACGAAGCAGTGGAAGTCCTAGCTACCGAGGAAGCCTTTTTATTTCCAAAAAGGATGGTAAATTGGTAGTAGTAAATGAATTGCTATTAGAAGAATATTTATACGCAGTGGTACCTAGTGAAATGCCTGTATCCTACGGAACAGAAGCCCTAAAGGTGCAAGCAATTTGTGCAAGAAGCTATGCCTATAGTCAAATGAAAGCGAATAAGTATGCAGAGTATGGGGCGCAGGTGGATGATAGCGTAAATAGTCAGGTGTATAACAATACCAGTGAAACGAAGGAAACTATTTTCGCAGTAAAAGACACTTATGGAGAGGCGTTGTTTTATAACGATAAGGTTATTACAGCCTACTTTTTCTCTACCTCCTGTGGAGTTACTAGTGACGCGAAGGACGTATGGCAAAGTGAGACAAATCAGTCGCCAGAATATTTAACGGGAAGCTATCAAGGAGAAGAGGATAAAAATTATGATTTATCAGAGGAAGCTGCATTTCGAAGCTTTATTAATGAGCCCTCTAAGGATTGCTATGAAAAGGATTGTGGCTGGTATCGTTGGAAGGTTACACTACCGATAGAACAAATAGAAGGTTATGTGTCTAATATAGGGAAAATAAAGGATATAAAAGTAGTAGAACGAGGGAAAAGTGGAATATTAAAGGAAATTAAAATCATAGGGGAGGATGGAACAAAAGAAATTCTAGGAGAATATAATATTAGAGCAACCCTTTCTCCGGCGCAAGCTAATATTGAAAAACAAGATGGAACAAAGGTAAGTGGGCAAGCCTTGCTCCCAAGTGGTTATTTTTACATCAATAAAGGCTTTGACGAGGAAGGCGAGTTAAGTAAAATTACCTTAAAGGGTGGTGGGTACGGCCACGGCGTTGGAATGAGTCAAAATGGGGTAAAGGTTATGACCGATTTAGGATATTCTGCAAAAGAAATTTTAAAGCATTATTATAGCGAAGTAACCATAAAAATTATCTACTAAAGTGCATATGCTTTTTGTAGTTTGCAATATTATAATTGATTTCAGCACCCCAAAATAAAATATTCATACAAAAATATAGCCAAAGTAGCGCCACCATAATTCCAGAAAGACTCCCATAGGTATAAGAAAAATTAGTGAATTTTTCAATAAAAATAGATAAAATATAAGAACAAAAAGTCCAACCAAGACCACTGATAAAGGCGCCTGGTAGCTCAGCCGAAAAGGTGGTCTTTCTGTTTGGTACTACTGTATACAAAACTAAAAAGAATAAAGTAAGAATAAGGACAGTAAGCACCATACGAATATCAATAATTAAATTACCTATATTTTCTAAAAAAGGAGCTGTTTTTACTACATTTTTGTATATTCCTTTTCCAAAGACAATTAATACAGAGGAAAGTAATAGGGAAAAGGAAAAAATTACTGTATAGATACAGGCAATCAATCGAAGGATAATATAATTTCTAGTTTCGTTGATTTCGTATACCTGATTGAGACCTTGGGTAACAGAAAGTACGCCCTTAGAGGCAGACCAAAGTGCTAATAAAATCGAAGCAGAAAGTACAGTTTTTGAAGATTTTACATACATATCCTGTACTAAAACAGTAATGGTTGTATGAGTTTCAGATGGAATAATCTGAAGCAGCCAAGATAAAATATCCTCTTTGGTAAAAGGTAAGTATCTAGCTAAAGTTAAGAAAAATAAAAGAAAGGGAAAAAATGATAATACAGTAAAAAAGGCTGCCTGAGCGGAAAAAGCAGTCACATGGTCTTCCTTTATTTTCTTTGAAATTTTTTGGGTAAATTTTATAAAGTGTATGAAAAGTTTACTCATTTGGATACTCCCTTTATTGTTTTCGTTCTTAATATTTCATCCTAAATTATTTACAATATATCTTGAGTATATCCTATCATAAAATATTTATCTTCTCAAGAATAACTTGACAGTGATGAAATTTATGCTAAAATAAGAATTAATAGTATCTAAAAGGCTTTGAAGGTATTAGTAGTATAGATAGTATTCCCAGAGAATAGGTGTCTTGGCTGGAAACACTTATGAATTTCCTGTCTATATGAATTTCGTACTGGAGCTTCACCTTTGAACAGCTTGTTGTAAGAGTAGGAGGTGACGTATGCTGCACGTTACGCAGACTTAAGTGCCTAATAGTAGGAATTAGGGTGGTACCGCGAATATACTTCGTCCCTTTGTGGACGGAGTTTTTTTATTTTTATGGAGGTTAAAAAAATGAAAGAAAAGTTAGAAGCATTAAAAGAAAATGCACTGAAACGAATTGAAGAAGCAAAAGAATTAGATGTATTAAATGACATCAAGGTTTCCTTTTTAGGGAAAAAAGGTGAATTAACCGCTATTTTAAAAGGAATGAAGGATGTTTCTAAAGAAGATAGACCAGCAGTAGGACAGCTTGTAAATGATACAAGAGCTGCTATTGAAGCTGCCCTTGAAAAAGAAACCAGCAAGCTTCAAAAGAAGCTTCGCGAGGAAAAATTAAAACGAGAAGTAATTGACGTTACGTTACCTGGAGAAAAGGTAAAAATGGGACATAGACATCCAAATCAAATCGCTTTAGAAGCCTTAGAAGAAGTGTTTGTTGGAATGGGCTATGAGGTTGTGGAAGGTCCTGAAGTAGAATATGATAAATATAACTTTGAAATGTTAAATATCCCTGCCAATCATCCAGCAAAGGACGAACAGGATACCTTCTACATTAATTCAGAAATTTTACTTAGAACTCAAACCTCTCCTGTACAGGCTAGAGTAATGGAGCAAGGGAAAATGCCAATTCGTATGATTGCACCAGGAAGAGTATTCCGTTCTAATGAAGTGGATGCAACTCATTCTCCATCCTTCCATCAGGTAGAAGGTCTTGTAGTAGATAAGGGAATTACTTTTTCAGATTTAAAAGGTACATTACAACAATTTGCCCAAGAATTCTTTGGAAAAGATACTAAGGTTAAATTCAGACCTCATCATTTTCCATTTACAGAGCCTAGTGCAGAGGTAGATATCACTTGCTTTAAATGTGGTGGAACAGGCTGTAGAATGTGTAAAGGAAGCGGTTGGATTGAAATTCTAGGCTGTGGTATGGTACATCCAAATGTACTAAAAAATTGTGGAATTGACCCAGACGAGTATTCAGGCTTTGCCTTTGGAATCGGGCTTGAACGTGTAACCTTATTAAAATATGAAATTGATGATATGCGTTTACTTTACGAAAACGATACTAGATTTTTAAAACAATTCTAAAGGAGGAATAATAAAATGAATACACCAATTTCTTGGATAAAAGCATATGTGCCGGATTTAGATTGTACAACGCAAGAATATGTAGATAAAATGACGTTATCTGGCTCGAATTTTGAATGTTATGAGGAGTTAAATGCTCATTGTGATAAAATTGTAGTAGGTCAAATTAAAACCATCGAAAAACACCCTGATGCTGATAAATTAAGAATTTGTCAAGTAGATATTGGAGAAAGTGAACTACTTCAAATTGTAACTGCTGCAACAAACGTAAACGAAGGGGATAAGGTTCCTGTGGTATTAGCAGGTGGAAAGGTATTTGATAAGGAATCAGATACAAAAGAAATGAAAATTAAAAAAGGAAAGCTTCGCGGAGTGGAATCCTTTGGTATGTTCTGCGGAATTGAAGAATTTGGAGCAGCTAAGGAGCTTTACCCAGAAGCACCAGAAGATGGAGTTTACATTTTTGATGAAGGTGCACAGTTGGGAGCAGATGCCATTGAATTATTAGGAAGAAAGGATGTAGTTGTTGAATTTGAAATTACTTCAAACCGTGTAGATTGCTTTAGTATGATTGGTATGGCAAGAGAGGTAGCAGCTACCTTTAAGAAGCCTTTTCATAAGCCAGTGATTAAGGAAACTGGAAGCGGTGAAGCTGCTAAGGATTATATTTCCGTAGAAATTAAGGATACGAACCTTTGTAAACGATACGTTGCAAGAGTAGTAAAGGATATTAAAATTGCACCATCACCAGTTTGGATGCAAAGAAGATTAGCTGCTATGGGAATTCGACCAATTAACAACATTGTAGATATTACCAACTATGTAATGGAAGAATATGGTCAACCAATGCACGCCTTTGATTTAAGTACAGTAGAGGACAATAAAATTATTGTAAAAACAGGGGAAGACAACACAACCTTTACAACTCTTGATGGTCAGGAACGTAATATTGATAGCTCTGTACTTATGATTTGCGATGGTAAAAAAGAAATTGCCATTGCAGGTATTATGGGTGGAGAAAATTCTATGGTAACAGATAATATTTCTACACTTTTATTAGAGTCTGCTTGCTTTGATGGAACGAATATTCGTCTATCATCTAAGAAATTAGGACTTAGAACAGATGCTTCTGGTAAATTTGAAAAGGGCTTAGACCCTAACTTAGCTATGGAAGCTATGAATCGTGCTTGTGAGCTAATTGAAGAGTTAGGTGCAGGAACTGTTTTACAAGGAGCAGTAGATGTATATCCAGAAAAGAGAGAGCCTAAGAAGGTTCCATTTGAGCCTGAGAAAATCAATGGTTTATTAGGTACCAACATTAGCAAGGAAGAGATGTTAGCATATTTTAAACCACTTGAATTAGAATATGATGAAGCTACAGAATCCATTATTGTTCCAACCTTCCGTCAGGATTTAGAATGTATGGCTGATTTAGCAGAAGAGGTGGCACGTTTCTACGGATATGATAATATTCCAGTTACCCTTCCAAAGGGAGAAACTACAGTAGGTAAGCTACCACTTAAGATTCGCGTAGAAAATATTGCAAGAAATATTATGGAGCAAAATGGCTTTAACCAAGGTATGACCTATTCCTTTGAAAGTCCAAAGGTATTTGATAAATTAGGATTTGGTGAGGATGCCAAAGAAAGAAAAGCAATTGTAATTTCTAACCCACTAGGAGAAGATTACAGTGTAATGAGAACTACTTCTTTAAATGGTATGTTAACTTCACTAGCTACTAATTATAACAGAAGAAATAAGGCAGTTCGTTTATACGAATTAGGAAATGTATATATTCCAGAAGCGTTACCACTTACAAAGCTTCCTGATGAAAGAATGAAGCTTACTATGGGAATGTTTGGAGCTGGAGATTTCTTTACACTAAAAGGTGTGGTAGAGGAATTGTTTGATAAATTAGGTGTAGCCAATACTGAATTTATGGCAACCAGAGGATATGTTTTCCTTCATCCAGGTCGCCAAGCTTCTATTATGGTAAAGGATGTAGTAATTGGATACATTGGTCAGGTACATCCAGAGGTTTCAGAGCGCTATGGTATAGAGGAAGAGGTATATATTGCAGTCCTAGATATGCCACATATCACTGAGCTTGCTGATTTTGACAGAAAATTCACTCCAATTGCAAAATTCCCAGCTACAAAACGTGATTTAAGTATGGTGGTAAAACAAGATATTTTAGTTGGAGAAATTGAAAAGGTTTTAAAGAAAAATGGCGGTAAATTCTTAGAAAGCATTGAATTATTTGACGTATATCAAGGGGAACAGGTAAAAGAGGGCTATAAATCAGTTGCATATTCTATTACCTTTAGAGCCAGTGACCATACGTTAGAGGATAGTGAAATCAATCCTGTCATTGATAAAATCGTAGCAGAATTAGGTAAATTAGACATTGAACTTAGAATGTAATGATTGGAGTTACAAATGGAAAAAGAACTTAAGCTAACAGATTTTTATTATGAGCTACCACAAGAGCTGATTGCCCAAGATCCTCTTGTGGATCGCTCCAGCTCCAGATTATTAGTGTTTCATAAGGATACAAAGGAAATGGAACACAAAATATTTAAAGATATTACCGATTACTTAAAGCCAGGAGATTGCTTAGTAATCAATGATACAAAGGTAATTCCAGCTAGACTCATTGGAGAAAAAGAGGAAACTGGAGCAAAAATTGAATTACTTCTTTTGAAACGAATTTCTGATACCAAATGGGAAACCTTAGTAAAACCAGGAAAAAAAGCGAAGGTTGGAACTAAAATTAGCTTTGGAAATGGACTCCTTAAGGCAACGATAGTAGATGTATTAGAGGAAGGTAATCGTTTAATTGAGTTTGAATTTGAGGGCATTTTTGAGGAAATTCTAGACGAACTAGGACAAATGCCGCTACCTCCATATATTACCCATCAATTGCAGGATAAGACTCGCTACCAAACGGTATATGCCAAGCATGAAGGCTCTGCGGCAGCTCCTACAGCAGGACTCCATTTTACCAACGAATTACTAGAAAAAGTAAAAGAAATGGGAGTTTCTATTGCTCATGTTACCCTTCATGTAGGGCTTGGAACCTTTCGTCCTGTGAAGGTTGAAAATGTACTTGAACATCATATGCATTCAGAATATTATTGTATTGAGGAGGCAGATGCCACTTTAATAAATGATACTAAGAAAAAAGGTGGTCGAGTAATTTCCGTAGGAACCACAAGTACAAGGACACTAGAGTCGGTAGCAGATGAAAATGGAAGGATTCATGCAGGAAGCGGTTGGACAGATATATTTATTTACCCGGGATATAAATTTAAGGTAATTGACGGATTAATTACGAATTTTCATTTACCAGAATCTACATTACTTATGCTAGTATCTGCTTTTGCTGATAGAGAATCAATTATGAAGGTATATGAAACAGCAGTAAAAGAAAAATATAGATTTTTTAGCTTTGGGGATGCTATGCTGCTGATTTAACACAAAGGATTTGAAATTGGAAGGGAGAAATTTCTATGTATGATAAGCGAAGAGACACAAGGCTGGAAATTAATGCTGAAATTGGTATCCATTTAATTCCAGAAGTACGCAGTCAAAAAACAACAGTTACCATACCTGTAAATGTATTTAATATCTCTAAGTCAGGAATGGGGTTTACATGTAGAAGAGAAATACCAATTGGAACTTTTTTTAATACTACAGTCGTTCTTTGGAATAAGGATCAGTTAGACGTTGTAATCAAGGTGGTAAGATCAAGACAAGAAGACCAGCTTTATGAATATGGCTGTGAATTTGTTGCGTTACAAGATGTAGATAAGTTTAAAATCGAAGTATATGAGATTATGTTTAAGGAACAGAGAAGACGATAATGTCATTTTTTAAACTTTGTTGATATTATGATTTAGAGCAGAAAAGTTAAGAAACAGAGTTATTTTATACTTTTAGAATTTATTCTTGAAGAAGAGCGGATAAAATGATTTTGGATGTTAAGATAAAAAGGAATAATATATATGCAGATTAAATCTATAGAATTAGAAAATAAAATAGAACAAACTGAGCCACAGAATATCGTTGCGTCATTAGAAGAAAAAAAGCAAGCAAGAGAACGGCTGGAATTTATAAAATATCAGTATGAAAAGCAATTGCAAGCAGCAAAAGAAAAATTACAACAAAAGCAATCAGATGTTTGGATAAGCATTCTTATATTTTTTGTTGCGATTGTGATAGATAGTGGATTTTCAATTATGCTAAAGCAACCAGCAGGTGCTCTGTTAGCTATGGCATGGGAAATATGGGTAGCAAGTATTGCATTATTTGTAGCAGTGTTCAAAGTATTAGTACATATGATAAAGAAAATTATGGACTATAATATACACAATGAAACCCCAATGTTTGGTTGGTGGCAGGATAAGTATGATGTAATTACTCTAAAAGAGGAACAACGATTTTGTGCATGGAAAATAAATGAAATAGATAAAATGTCAGAGGAAGTCAATGGAATGGAACGTGAAAGACTACTTGCTGTAATGGAATATCCATATACAGAAAAAAGGGCTGACACAAATGTGTTTTTCTTTTTCGAACAGAATAAGGTGCTATGTAACATAGTAATGATTGTATTAGGAGCATTTGTATTATTTTATCTATGAAACATACGAATAAAGACGAAAAAAATGAGCGATAAAACACTATAATGGTATCATAATTTAAGACACTTCCTGAGACAAATCTTAATGAATTTGATATACTTTTATTATCAATCAGAAAGAAGGAAAAGTTATGTCTCGTACAAGAAGAAATTTCACAGCTCAGTTCAAAGCAAAACTCGTATTGGAAGTGCTTAAAGGTGAAAAAGATATCAACACAATCGCTACTGAAAACAATATTCAGCCAAACTTACTCCGTAACTGGAAGAAAGAATTCCTAGACAATGCCTCTGTTGTCTTTGACGACAAAAGAGAAGAAAATATCAAGGAAAAACTTGCATCAGAACGCAAGGAAAAAGCTGAATACGCGAAAAAGGTTGGTCAACTCACCATGCAGGTGGATTGGCTCAAAAAAAAATCTGAAGAATTGCTTGGACCTGACTACGAGAGTAAATTTAGTAAAAAACCATTCGAAGAATAAGGAAAGCAATCTTCCGGTTTCTGTTGTTGCGAAGCTTGCTAGCATTAACAGAACAAGTATTTATTACAAAGGAACACCTATTTCTGATGAAGAACTTGAATGTAAACGAATCATAGATCGGCTTCACACGGATAATCCGACATGGGGTGCCAGACAGATGTCTTCCCAACTTAAACAGCGTGGA
>JAFPBJ010000003.1 GCA_017390525.1 Lachnospiraceae bacterium
CTTCATCGTCGGGAACAATAACACATCCCTAATTGCAGGACTGTTTGTCATCATCATAACCATTCTATCGATACCAAATCCGATACCACCTGTTGGAGGCATTCCTACTGCTAATGCATTTAGGAAGTCTTCGTCAGTGTGGTTTGCTTCTTCGTCACCTGCTGCAAAGGCTTCTTCTTGTGCTTCAAATCTCTTTCTTTGGTCGATTGGGTCATTTAATTCGGAATATGCGTTTGCCATTTCCCAACCATTCATAAATAACTCGAAACGCTCTACATAATCTGGATTATCTGGTTTCTTCTTTGTTAAAGGAGAAATCTCAATTGGATGATCCATAATAAAGGTTGGTTGAATTAAGTGTTCTTCTACAAATTCTTCGAAGAATAGGTTTAAAATATCACCCTTTGTATGACGTTCTTCGAATTCTACCCCTTTTTCTTTGGCTACTTCTCTTGCTTGTTCAAGGTCTTTGATTTCAGTAAAATCTACTCCTGAATATTTCTTTACAGCATCAATCATAGTAATTCTTTCAAAAGGTTTTGATAAATCAATTTCTTTATCACCATAAGTTAATACTTCTGAACCTGTTACTTCCTTTGCAACGTAGCGATATAAGTTCTCTGCTAAATCCATCATGCCATAGTAGTCTGTATATGCTTGGTATAATTCCATTAAAGTAAATTCTGGATTGTGTCTTGTATCAAGGCCTTCATTTCTAAATACACGACCAATTTCGTAAACACGTTCCATTCCACCTACGATTAGTCGCTTTAAGTATAGCTCTAGTGAAATACGAAGCTTTAAGTCTTCGTCAAGGGCATTAAAGTGTGTTTCAAATGGTCTTGCTGCTGCACCACCTGCATTGGCAACAAGCATAGGAGTTTCTACCTCCATAAAGCCTTGACCATCTAAGTAATGACGAATGGTAGATAGGATTTTAGAACGCTTAATAAAGGTATCCTTTACCTCTGCATTCATAATTAAATCTACATATCTTTGACGATATCTTACATCTGTATCAGTTAAACCATGAAATTTCTCTGGTAAAATTTGAAGACTTTTTGATAAAAGAGTTACTTCTGTTGCATGAATGGAAATTTCTCCTGTCTTTGTAGTAAAAACAGTTCCTTTGATACCTAAAATATCACCTACATCATATTTTTTGAAGTCCTTGTAAGAATCTTCTCCAATATTATCTCTTGCCACATATGCTTGAATATTTCCTTGTAAATCCTGTACGTTACAAAAGGATGCCTTTCCCATTACTCTCTTAAACATCATACGACCTGCAATGGTTACTTCTTTTTCTTCTAAGGCATCGTAGTTATCCTTGATTTCTTGACTATGATGTGTCACATCATATTTTGTAATAGCAAATGGATCCTTTCCATTTTCTTGTAGCTCTGCTAATTTCTCATGTCTTACCTTTAACAGTTGATTAATATCTTGTGGTTTTTGCTGATTATTTTGTTCTCCCAAAATGCTCTTCCTTTCCTATTCCTTGGTACTTCTATATCTAGTTAGATCTTTGAATCTCTAATATTTTAAAGTGGCTCATTCCGTCTTGTCCTTCTACTTCAACGGTATCTCCCACCTTTGCTCCAATTAAAGCCTTTCCAATAGGAGCTTCGTTAGAGATTTTATTTTCTAAAATGTTTGCTTCTGTAGAACCAACAAGCTTATATGTGACTTCTTCATCAAATTCCACATCATAAACACGGATTTTACAACCAATACTAATTTTTTCTAAGTCAACCTCATCCTCGTCAATGACCTCTGCATTTTTAAGAATTTTTTCTAGCTCTTCAATTCTTGCTTCTACGTCTCTTTGTTCATCCTTTGCTGCATCATATTCTGCATTTTCAGATAAATCTCCTTGCTCTCTTGCTTCCTTAATCTTTTGCGCAATTTCTTTACGTTTTACTACCTTTAAGTCCTGTAATTCATCTTCTAATTGTTTTAATCCAGCATAAGTTAATATATTTTTTTTACTTGACATCCTGATACATCCTTCCTGCATTTTACGCGTCATATTTTACTTCTGATTCTCTGGTATTTGAAACCATTTACAAATTTTCGTAACATTACAATATTATATATTAGACAGCTAGTATTGTCAACGTAAGTAAGCCATTTTTTCGCATTTTCTTTACAAAAATTTTAGCAAAATATGTTAATTTTTTCTATCAATTTTTCCATATTTTTGGTATAATAGAAACAACTTATGGGCGAAGAAATGGAGGGATAAAATGTATAACAATTCTTATGTATATAAATATATTAATAATTTAAAAAATAATTTGTCGGAGGATACAGAACACTACCTTTTTATTAAGCATTATAATACGATTTCCATTACAGAGGATCTTTTTCACACTATGCTAACCCCTGAGAAAGATCCTAACACAGAACCTATTTTTCTTACCTATGAATTTAATAGTTCTCAAATGCAAAGTGCTTTTGAGCCTTTTCTTATTTGGATTCGTAATTTATATATGACATATTTTTCTGAGACTTCTCCAAAAGACTTTATTGAAGCATGTCAGGTTTATTCTTTACAAAAGGATTTATTTATTTCCTATTTAGAGAATGAAAAAAATGACCCGTGGAGAGGATGTTATTTTATCAGAAATTAACTATGAGCGTACTCGCATGAATCAATCAATTTTATCTATATTAAGCTACATTGCAAATCAGCACCCTCTTATCATGATTCTTAATTATGCTCATTACGCCCAAAAATCTACCCTTGATTTGTTACAAGCCCTTATAGAATCGAAGCCAATCAAGAATTTAGGAATCATTATATCCTATAACGAAGTAATTCCTGTTATTTCATATGCAAGAGACTCTTGGGATGCCTTAATTAAACATGCTGAGAAAAAACGCCATATCATCAACTGGGGAACTACGGAACGTCAACAGCCTATTTCTTCTACGATTCGTTTTTCTCCACGCACTACCTTTTTTCAAAGCTATATTCAGATTCTTCATAACATGGTATATACCCTTGCCATTGAAGAGGCAAATTACTACTTAGATATATTGTATAAAAAACTAGAAGTAGAGCATTGTTTTGCAGAAGACGAGTTTAAGATTCAACTTCTTTATCTTTACTCCTTAACTGCAGTATATTTAGAAGAACCTTCTAAAGCTCTGCTCCTACTAGATAAATTAAAACGCATAGTAAACCCTGAAAAAGATTCTATCATGTACTTTGAATGCATCTATCTTTCTGGTAATGCACATGTTCAAAATAGTCTTTATGACTTAGCCATCCAGATATCAAAGGAGTGCTTAGAAGCTGCACCAGAGGAAAATCATGACTATTATGTATTTAAGGCGCATTTGTTAGAATATAATGCTATTTTTAGAGGATGGTCTACCATTTTCCTAAAATCTCTTCATTTAGATAATGTTACAAGCTTTTGTGAAGAAGTGGAAAAATTCCACTACTTAAACCATCTTTCACATATTTATACCTTTGGATATATAAATGAATCCAGCTTTAAAGTACATGAAGGAAATTCTTTTGTAGATTCTACGGAATTAGCATACTTGCAGCGTGGTGTTGATTTAGCACTACAGCTTAATAATTTATACTTTGCAGTAGAAATTTATAAAACAACCGTATTAGTGGCATCTGCTTTTGGTCATTATCAGTTAGTAGAGGAATATTTTAATAAGTGTATTAAGTTATTGGCTTTTTTAGACAATCCCGTGGAAGAAGCAAATATATATAACGGACTAGGATATAACAGTACTGTTAGTGGCAACTATCATAAGGCAAATGACTACTATAATAAGGCACTAAGCAATTTTTATCAGTTATCATCCATTGATTATATTAGTGAAACTCTATATAACAAAGCTATTACTGCTATTTTATCAAAGGATTATGAAAATGCTGCACTTTATATTACCAAATGCATCGACATACTTGAAACCATGCATGAATTTAAGCTCAATCTTTGTAATACTTCAAAGTTACATGGATTAGCTGCCCTTGCTTATTTTCGCTTAGATTCAGAATATAATTGTTCCTTATATCTTGCATCAGCGAAACGTTATTTAAGCCACATACTAGATTCCACAGATGAATCGAAATTTTATCTTTGGGATGACGATTTATTTCTTTATTACTTTGTAACTGGATTATTAAACAAAAAATCCAATGAATATTTTTATGCTCAAAGTGATTTTGACCATGCTAAGTTTCATATGATGCGCTCTGCAGGTAATTTGTTTTTCAGCTACCATATGTTTGCTTTAGAACAAGCTGATTTATTTACTATTCTTGGTAAAAAAGCAGATGCTACTAAAATTTTAGAGGAATGCTTAGAATATACCAAAACTAACAAGCTAGATCATCAATCTTACTTAATCGAATGTGCATTAAAAGGAATGGAACCACTTGTTGAGCCTTTCACTCTCACCATGGATAAAATATCCTTTGAAATGGTTGATGAGTTAGCAAATCAACAGGCTGCACAGAAAAAACTAGAACGAAAAGAGAATCATATTGATTTTCTTTCAACCTGTCAGGATATGATTAGTCATGAGCAGGATAAGAATGCCTTGCTTCATACAACTATGATTCATATTCAAAATCATTTTTTACTAGATCAAATTATTCTACTTTCTAGCAATGACACTGAAGATGAACTAACACCTTTCTATTTTGCAGAAGAATTTTCTCTTACCAAAGAGCAAATTCAGTTGATTACTACTACACTTTCCCAGTATACCTCTGGCTTTGTAGTAGCAAGAACAGAAAAACGGTATGAAGAATTTTATAATCTGATTAATATTTTTGATGCAAATGAAATTGCCTGCTTTGTTTGTATCCCTATTTTATTTAATAATACCATTCGAGATATATTAATTGGATACACAAAGCTTAAGGATAATTTCACTTCCAATTCCGCTCCTCTTACAGAAGGGGATTTAACAATTTTGCGTTTTTCCTTTAAACAGCTAGTGGATTCTTTAGACCGTATTGATTTTAACCAAAAAATATTAGAATACAATAACGAGCTACAAGCTATGAATAATAAGCTTCACGAAAGTGCTATCACCGATGTATTAACCCTGCTACTAAATCGTCAAGGCTTTATGAAGCTGGTAAATCTTACTCCTGAAGCTGCTTTACAACCGCAAAATACCGAAACAAAGGACATGACCATTTTATATATTGATTTAGATAGCTTTAAGTATTATAACGATACCTTTGGTCATGCAGTAGGAGATATCATTTTAGTTGGCTTCGCCAATATTCTAAAGAAAATTGCAAAGGACGAAGGCTATGCCGTCCGATATGGTGGGGATGAATTCTTGCTTGTACTTCCTGGCACTTCCATGGAGCGTGCAAAGGAATCTGCCTGTGCTATTTATAAAGAATTAGAAGAACAAAATTACTTTATTGACCAAATTCCTCATGAGGAAGGCGAGACAATTCAAGTTCCAAAGGAGCATTTCATCTCTTGCTCCATTGGAATTGCCGCTACTAACTATCAGGAAGGACTAGATATTAGTGAAACGCTAAAGCATGCGGATGAAGTCCTTTATGATGTAAAGAAAAATGGAAAACATACCTTCCGTATTTGGAAATAATAAACAGCCCCTAAAAATTAGATTTTTCATCTAACTTTTAGGGGCTATTTTTCTCTTATAAAGCCTACTTCATTTGTTGTGTAAATGCCTGTTGAATCTCTGCAAATAGCTTTTCCTTATCTGGTGGTTTTAGGATGTAGCCTTGTGGAATGGATTTTAGTACTGCATAAATTTGTTCCTTTCCAGCAATGGCTGATAAAAATACTACAGGAATATCCTTTGTACTCTCTTTTTCCTTTAAAGCTTCAAAGGTATCCTTTCCATCCATTCCTGGCATTTCATAGTCTAATAAAATTAAATCAGGTTGTTTCTTCTCTGCCATGGCTAAGCCCTGCTCTCCTGATGTAGCAAGGTAAATGCGATATTTTGTATCTAAAATAGACTTAATATTTCTTAATACCAATGGACTATCATCTACAATTAAGATTTTTTTAGGGCCTGGATCACTTCTTCTGACACTTTTCGTTTCTATCTCTTCCTGTGTTACAGTTTCTGCTTTTGATTCTGGTTGTGAGCCTGCCTTTTGAAGCATTTCGTTGCATTTTACAATCAAATCCTCTTTTCCTACAGGACGAAATACCTTATCATACAAAGGACCTTCACAAAAGCGTTTGCATTTTAACCAAATTTCACTGGTAGTAATAACCAAAACTGGTATATTTACGCAGCTTTCCTTAAGATGTGCAAATATTGCACTATCCACTTCATCCACGCCGATTTGACATACAATAATCATCTTGGGTTTTACTATTTTCGTCATAGCTTTTATATTAGAAACATCCTCAGAGCACAATTGCACCGAAAAATTATCACAAATACATTCATGTATACTTCTTACTAATGCACCAAGCTCACCAATTAATAAAATCTGATTCATTATTTTGTTACCTCCAATCTAACCTCATCAATTTTTTCAGAAACTAGCTCTCCATCTAAATTAGTCACTGCTAAATAAATATCCTCCATACTGCCTTGTAGCTCCTTTGGATATGCAAATTGCTTTAATTGTCCTACAATCTCATCCGCAGCATCCACATCCATGTCCTCCATGGCAGCCTTTAATAGCTGAAAATATTCTTGAAGCTTCTCATTGTTAAATGGTAGCTTTTCCTCTAAAGCATCCTCACTATCCTCTGGAATACATGGTTTTAAAACCTCTTTTTGTCGTAACCATTCTGCTATAAAATGAGAATGAACGTTTTTAATTACATCTATTTTACCATCTCTTGCAGCAAATTCTAGCATTTTTGCCACACCACTTAAAGGAGCTGCTCCAATCATCGCCGCCGAGCTTTTCATGGCGTGTACCTTCACTCGATACTGAGAAAGTGCTTCTTCATCCTCTTCGTTAGATAGAATACTTTGGTAAAAGCCTTCCAATTTACTTGCTTCGCTATCAATCATTTCATAGAAGCATTTTACTGTATCCATAAGGATTTGTGTATCATTCATATGTAATAAGGCATAGCCCCAATCAATTCCCTCTAAATCTGGTAAATCAATTTCTTGTTTTTCTTGCTTCTCTTCCTTCTTTTCAACCACTTTTTTATGCTTTTCTAGCGGCTTTTCTTCTACTGTAAAGGTGTCCTCTGGCAATCGCTCCATAAGCATTCTTTCTAGCTTATCTGGATTAATCGGCTTAGATAAATAATCATCAAAGCCTTCTCTTAAATACATTTCCTTCGCCCCACTAATCGCATTTGCCGTTAGGGCAATAATCGGTGCACCCTTACTCTTATAATCCTCAAGACCCTTGATACAATGTAGTGTTTCAATTCCGTCCATTTCTGGCATCATATGATCAAGGAAAATAATATGATACTTTCTTTCTTGAATTAACTCTAAACATTCCTCACCACCTGAGGCTTCATCTACATGTACTCTGGTTTCCTTTAATAAATTCACAAATACTCTTCGATTAATAGCATTATCATCTACTACTAATACCTTTGCCTTGGAAGCAGTAAAGTTAGCACAATATGAGTATTCTGTTGCCTGTCTTCTAATACGCTCCTCAAGGTTACCAATTGGCTCCTTATCTGCAATTTCCTGAGCTAAAGTAAAGTAGAATTTAGAGCCTTTTCCGTAGGTACTTTCTACCATAAGCTTGCTTCCCATTAAATTAAGAAGCTGTACGGAAATATTAATTCCAAGTCCGGTACCTTCGATATTTCGATTTCTGCCTTCCTCAATACGAGTAAATTCTTCAAACAGCTTTTGAATATCCTCTTCCTTAATTCCAATTCCAGTATCCTCTACTACGAAGGTAAGCACTGCTGTGTTGTCCCTACATTCTCCTGAAATACTTAAGGAAACGCCACCCTCTTCTGTATATTTTACAGCGTTAGTTAATAAATTCACCAAAACCTGTCTAAGTCTCACATCATCTCCAAATAATCTTGAAGGTAGCTTTTCATCAATAAAAAGCTGCATAGTGAGCTCTTTTGCCTCTGCCTTAGTAGAAATCATATTTACAATATCATGAACCACACTACTAAAATCATACTCTACGGTTAGAATCTCCATTTTACCCGATTCAATTTTAGAAAAATCCAAAATATCATTGATTAAAGAAAGCAAGCTTTGTCCTGCATTTTGGATATCCATAGCATAGCTTCGAATCTCCATATCGTCACTTTCTCTTAAAATCATGGCATTCATTCCAAGCACCGCATTAATCGGCGTACGAATTTCATGAGACATATTTGCAAGGAATTTTGCTTTTGACTTGTTAGCTAAAATCGCGCTTTGCTTTTCTCCCTCCATGACTAAAATTCCTCTTAAGGTATCTACTACTGCCGATACTAACAAGAAAATTAATCCAATTGCCAACATTCCACCATTGAAGGTACTAGTCTTTTGAAAGTACATCACAAATTGAAGTGCGGCTGCAATTAAGGCTCCAAGAAGTCCCACTCCTACAATTCCATATTGCTTCATATAGCCCTTACACATATCAATAATAATGGTAGCTCCCATAAAGATAATAAATACCATAGATACAAGGGCAATATAGACCATAGAATCAGAAAAATCCTTTACATTCGTCATCTGAAGCACGGAACACATAATAAAATTAATGGCACATAGGATTCCCACATGAAAATATCCAGTTTCATATCGTCCCTTTTGTACTTCATTTAGATAAATCATAAAAGGAAAGGGAAGAATCATAATAGTTAAAAATGCCAAGTCATTTACTACTGAAATATTTGAAAAACAAAGCTGTCTAAAGCCAGAGCTTGTGACTAACCAAATAGAAGCAAATAATACCGCTGCTCCTAGATATTCCAGCTCTGTTCGTGTCCCATAGCAAAAACGTAGCCCAAGACTTCCCACTACACTTATTACACCAAGTATCATGGTAATAAATGCAATGACTAGCTCAGCACCATACTGATGAAATAACATCCTCCAAAATCCCATCCAATTACCATAATAAACAGTGTAAAAAATTCCAGCATAAGAGGAATCGGTCTTGGTTTCCACCCTTAGGGTTTTTCCAGCATCCTGCTTACCTACCTCTACCATTATGTAAGCCACAGCACTGGTTTTACCAAATAACCTTGTATTCTTAGTAGAATATTCCTCTCTAAGCTTCCCATCTATGTAGAATTTCATATCCTGCTTCGCACTACGAAAGCATAGGTAATATCCTTCCTCTAAATTAGCAGGTAGCGTGGTTTCTATGGTAACTAGCTCATTTCTCTTTGCAGCCACCTTTCCCGGAATCTTTATCGGACTACAGGTACCGTCCTCTTTTACCAAATTCCAGGTTCCCTCATAGGTCTCACAGTCGTAATCCACCTTAGGTACATCTGGCTTTAATAGAAACTGTCCCACTAAAAAATAGGAAAAGCCTATGATAAAAAATATTAGAAATATGTATTTAATCCAATCAATTTTATTCTTTTTATTTTCTTTTTTTATAATAAAATCCATATGTCACTCCCTTTCTTTTTTCCTTATATTTTATCACGAAATCCCCCTTGTATCAAGTTTTGAACAATCAAAAAAGGCACAAAAAAGGTGCTGCAATAAACAACACCTTTAAAAAATCCACCACACTAATTAGCTTATTTGAACAGCTATCACATTGAAATACATAGAAATAGCAAGCACGTCTACCTGTAGGTATCTCCTCTTAGTTTTTACCTGCTTCTTTTGCCTGATTAATAATTTCACAAAAATAATCTGCCTTTGAAATTGTCTCTACAACCTCTCCCGATTTTAAACTATAGGGTTGATTTGATTGAAAGGTGGCAATTTTTTTCCTTTTATCCCATCCATTCCTCAATGACGCAGGTATGATGCTTCTTATCTTCCCCTTCTGCGTCATAGTTAATTCCAACCAATAGAATCTTATCACCATACCCCGACAATGCTCCCTGATATCTCTTTTCTTTAATCTGCTTAATGGCGGTATCTGCGGACTGATTATACTTAAGTTCCACCACCATTGCAGGCCTTGTACCTGCATTGGCTCTTGGTTTAAATATAAAGTCTGCATAACCTTTGCCAGCTGGGTGCTCACGGATGATATCATAATATGCCGGGGCAGTAAAGTACGCCATGGTAAGAACACAGCTTAGGGAGTTCTCATCATTGTAGTTTAAGACCGAGGTGTAGGTTTCATGTGCCAGTTCAATTAATTCAGCAACTCTGTCCGCGTTTCCATCTATTGTTTCATCTAACAATTCATCACAAATAGAGATTGCCTTGGCAATGTCCTTCCATTCACCCGTCTGCAGTGCTGCCTCAAATGCGGTTGCAACCTCATAGTTGGGAATAAATGCTCTCTTCCTGTCTGCATCATATCCTAAATACCCCAGATGTATCAATGCTGTTAATGCATCATCCTTTGACGCAACTGTGGAAAAATCATTTTGAAATGAATTTGTATTCACCCTGACTTTTCCTCCTGCAAGCATGGTCATAATATCGTCTTTTAATCCTACATAATTCATGGTAATAAATGTGTTAATGGATGCAAAGGATGATGTATTTTTCCAGTAGGAATCAAAATCCTTTTTCTTCATCGCCATAGCTACCGAGTTTGGGTTATACATATGAACACCATCAATCAGATA
>JAFPBJ010000031.1 GCA_017390525.1 Lachnospiraceae bacterium
GTATTCCATATTATGTCATGAATTTTAGAAAAGAATTTAAGGAAAATGTAATAGACTATTTTGTTGAGGAATATTTAAAAGGACATACTCCTAATCCATGTATTGCTTGTAATCGGTATGTAAAATGGGAATCCTTATTAAAACGTTCTTTGGAAATTGGTGCAGACTATATTGCAACAGGACATTATGCAAGAATTGTTCAGTTAGAAAATGGGAGATATACCCTTAAAAAGTCTGTTACTAGTGAAAAGGATCAAACCTATGCGTTATATAATTTGACACAAGATCAGTTATCCCACACTTTAATGCCAATTGGAGCCTATGAAAAGCCTATGGTAAGAGAAATTGCAAAAAAAGCAAATTTACCAGTGGCATATAAAGCAGAGAGTCAGGATATTTGTTTTGTACCAGATAATGATTATGCTAAGGTAGTGGAGGAAATGTCAGGAGTAAAGCCGGTACCTGGAGAGTTTATTGATTTAAATGGAAATGTAATTGGAACACATAATGGAATGATTCATTATACAGTAGGCCAAAGAAAGGGACTAGGTCTATCCCTAGGATATAAAGCCTTTGTAGTAGAGCTTTTAAAGGATACCAATCAAGTAGTAATCGGAAGGGGAGAAGATGTATTTTCTAACGGTTTAGTTGCCAATCGTCTTAATTTTATGTCTATTGAAAGCTTAGAAGGGGAAAGAGAAGTAATTGCAAAGGTTAGATATAGTCACAAAGGAGCAAAATGTGTGATAAAAATGAGTGGGGAAGACGAGCTTTCGTGTCGTTTTTTAGAGCCACAAAGAGCAATTACTCCAGGACAAGCTGTGGTTTTTTATGATGGCGACTATGTGTTAGGTGGAGGTACCATCGTTGGAAAGTTAGATTCATAAAAATTTATAAAGAAAATTGTATAAAATCCATAAAAAATGCAGAAGTTTGAAAAAATTTCTGTATTTTTTTGCTTAATAAAGGAAAAAATGGTATAATGTGTTCAGCAGTTGCGACAGCAACTAGTTGTGTGAAAAAGGGAGCACAAGAATATGACTTGTAGAAAATATCATAAAAATGATAGGGAGGAAATGATATGAAGATGAAAAACAGGTTTTTTAGGAATATTGTGTTAGTAATAGCACTTGTTACTTTATTAACGGGATGTGGTAAGGCATCAGAGCCAGACGATTATGCGACAAATAATGGTTCTAAGGCTGCTAGTCAGGAACAAAATCAGAAAGAAAATGAGGGAATTGCAAAGGAAAAAATAAAAGTGGGTGTTTTATATATTACAGATCCAAATGAAGGAAGCGGATACTCCTACACCCACGATTTAGGAATCAAAGGAATGCAAGAAAATCTAACACTTTCAGACAGTCAGATTGTGAGAAAAATTGTAGATGACACTGATGCAAAGGCTACAAGAAAAGCAATGGAAGAATGCATTGAAGAAGGCTGTAATGTGATTTTTGCTACTAGCTGGGGCTATATGGAAACTACTAAGGAAATGGCAGAAGAATATCCAGAGGTATATTTTTCTCATGGAACAGGATATATGTCTAATGGAAAGAATTTTAACAATTACTTCGGACGAATTTATCAAGCAAGATATTTAAGTGGAATTGTAGCAGGACTGAATACAAAAACAAATAAATTAGGATATGTTGCAGCTATGGATAATACCAATTCCGAAGTAACAGGAGGAATTGATGCGTTTGCAATTGGAGTAGCTTCTGTGAATCCAGATGCAAAAATTTATGTTAAAGTTACCAATAGCTGGTACGACCCTAAAAAAGAGGAAAGCTCAGCAAGAGAATTATTAGATATGAACTGTGATGTAATCACACAGCATTGTGACACAGCCTATCCTCAGACACTAGCGCAGGAATATGGAGTTTATGGAATTGGATACAATTCAGATATGAGCAAAGAAACACCAGATTCATGTTTATGTAGCGTAATATGGAATTGGAGTGCTTACTATACTTCAGCGGTGCAAAGTATCATTGATGGTACCTGGAAGGGTGAAAACTATTATGGCGGTATGGCAGAGGGACTTGTTCAAGTAACTAGTTTAGCCGAATTTTGTAAAGAAGGCACACAAGAAAAATATAGCGAAGCTGCAGCAAAAATTTTATCAGGGGAATGTAATGTGTTTGATGGTAAGCTAGAAACCAATACAGGAGAAGTGATTGGAGAAGAAGGGAAAACCTTAGATGATGCTACAATTACAGGAAACCTAAACTGGTATTATAAAAATGTTGTGGTAGTAGAATAGGAGGAAAGAGTATGAATCTGAATTTTAGAAAAAAAATAATGATGGCATCCCTTGTGCCTATGCTTACATTAAGTCTTGTGATTTTGATTTTAACTGGTACATATATAAAAAATTCCATTGTGGAACAGGTCAAGCAATCCTTAAAAGGAACTGCAGTGGCTACCTTAGCAGCCTATGAACAAAATGCAGGAGATTATGTAAAAGCCAATAATGGAGATGTATGGAAAGGGGGATATAATATTTCCCAATCTGAAAAATTAGTAGATGCCATTAAAAAAGAATCAGGAGTAGATGTAACATTCTTTTATGGGACAGAAAGAATTATGACCTCAGCCCTAGATAAAAATAAACAAAGAATATTAGGAAGTCCAGCAGGGGATAAAATAGTAACCGTTGTTTTAAAGGGTGGAAAGGAATATTTTAGCGAAAATGTTTCTATGGATGGAACTACATTTTGTGGCTACTATATACCAGTTTATCAAAATGAAAACGAGAAAACTCCAATTGGAATGGTGTTTGCAGGAGTAAATAAAGAGAAAGCATATGCCAGTGTGGAATATGTCACTTATTTTATTATAGGTGTTGTATTAATTGTAACCATAATATGTATTATAGGTGTTGGATTTATGGCAAAATCTATTACTAAGTCCTTGAAAAAAAGTATTTCAGGAGTACAGCAGGTATCCTTAGGACAGCTAAATGTAGCCTTTGACAAAAAAGAGGTAGTAAGAAAGGATGAAGTAGGCGATTTAACTAGAGCCATTGAATCTCTTCAAAGTGAGCTAAAAAGAATCATTAGTGAAATGAGTGAAAGTACTCAAAGCTTACTCATGGCTTCAGATGAAATGGAAAAAATGTCCCATGGTACCTTTGTTAATATTAATCATGCAAAGAGTGCGGTAGAAACCATTACAAATAGTGCATTAGGCCAAGCAAAGGATACAGAGCAAGCAGCACAAAATATGAATGAAATGGGAAGCTTGATTCTAGAAACAGGAAAAGATACCAAGGAATTAAATGAAAGTGCAGATGTAATGAAAGCATCTGGAGAAAATGCATTTAAATCTATTACAGAATTAAAATCAATTAATATAGCAGTACAAAATGAAGTAAAATCAGTTTCGAATCAAACAACGAAAACAAATGAATCGGCACAACGAATTAAACAGGCATCAGATTTTATTCAGGAGATTGCCTCTGAAACCAATTTATTAGCATTAAATGCAAGTATTGAGGCTGCTAGAGCTGGAGAAGCAGGAAGAGGCTTTGCTGTAGTAGCAGATCAAATACAAAAATTGGCAGAACAATCTGACAACGCAAGTAAAAAAATTGATGATATTGTAGGTGAGTTGATTCACAATTCGGAATTAGTAGTAGATTCTATGGGAAATATGGAAGAAGTAATTGAAACACAAAATCATCATATTTCCTATACAGAAGAAACGGTAAATCAAGTAATGAAGGAAATTAATTCTTCTATTGCTGGAATTAAAGGAATTGAACGAAAGGCAGTAGAATTAGAGAAAATTAAAAGTAGCATTGAAGAAATTGTTCTTAATTTATCTAACATTGCAAAAGATAATGTTTCTAATACAAAGGAAACCAATTCGTTAATTACAGAAGTTGCAGATTGCTTTGGTAAGGTAGAAGAGGCAGCACAGAATTTAAGAGAAACAGCAAAACGATTAGAAAAAGAAGTACAGAATTTTAATATGGATTAAAAAGCAAAAAAGCCAACCTTATAATGGAATAAAGGTTGGCTTTCTGTTTTCGAATACAGTATAATATTGAAACCCACAAGTTAGAAGTTCTTCTCTTACGCTAGGAAAATCAAAGGCTAGGTGCTCAGGAGCATGACCGTCAGAGCCAATAGTAAGAATTTCACCACCTAATTCCTTGTAACGCTTGATAATTAAGGAATGAGGGTGAGTCTGACCTAAATGATACTTTAAGGCAGAAGAATTGATTTCAATTCCTTTCCCTAATTCAATAATTTTTTTAAGAAGCATATCAATGGTATCAAAATAATCTAAAGGGGTATAATTAACAGTAAGATTAGGGGCATAACGTACAATATAATCTAAATGGCCTAATACATCAAAATTGGTAAATAATTGGATGTTTTCATAAATTGTTTCAAAATAATGATGTATCCCTTCTTTTTCTCCATGTAATTTAAAATATTCTCCATAATAGGGGTCCATACTATCTACTAAGTGGCAAGAAGCAATAATAAAATCAAAAGGATAGGAGGAGGCAATTTCTTGATTTTGTTGTACCACAGAATCCATCATACCTAGTTCAATCCCAAATAAGAGCTGGATTTCATTTTTATACTGTTCCTTTAGTAAATCGAATTGTTTTTTATAAGCAGCTATATTAAGCTGAAAATCCATTCCTGGTTCAATTGTAGGATACCCAAAATCCTGATGCTCTGTAAAACAAATCTTTGTTAATCCTAATTTGATTCCTTGTATCACCATATCTTCCATTGTAGTTTTTGAGTCAGAGGAAAAACTACTGTGTGTATGAAAATCACTAGTAAGCATAAACGTCCTCCTTTTGTAATAACATGATTTTAACAGTATTTTATATCATATAGAATTTAAAAGTCAATAAAGTCTAAAAAAAATTCTTGTAAAATCATTGAAATATGGTATTATAAAAATTGCGACATTACGAATGAAAAAGAAAATTTAGGAGGTACCCTTCATGACAATCAAGGAACTAGGATACATTTTTAGTTTTATTGGTGGATTAGGAATGTTCTTATATGGAATGAACATTATGGCAGACGGATTACAAAAGGCAGCAGGCAATAAAATGAAAAAGCTGCTGGGCTTTTTAACGAATAATCGTTTGCTTGGAGTGTTAGTGGGAGCATTAGTTACTGCTATTATACAAAGTAGTTCTGGAACTACAGTTATGGTAGTTGGTTTTGTAAATGCAGGGATTATCAATCTAACACAAGCAGTAGGGGTGATTATGGGTGCAAATATTGGTACTACAGTAACTGCTTGGCTGGTATCAGCAAGTGATTGGAGTAAAGTGTTAAAACCAGAATTTATTGCACCACTTATTATAGGAATTGGATCTTTTATTATTTTGTTTGCAAAAAGTAATCAAAAGAAACAAATCGGAGAAATTGCAGCTGGTTTTGGATTCCTATTTATTGGATTAAGCTTTATGTCTGGCGCAATTGAGCCATATAGTGATAGTCCAATTTTTGCAAATGTATTTAGAGAGCTAGGCTCGAATCCGTTACTTGGTATTTTAGCAGGCACCATCGTAACAGCAATTATCCAAAGCTCTTCTGCATCTGTAGGTATTCTACAAACCTTGGCAATTAATGGAATTGTAAATTGGCGTTCTGCAGTATTTGTTACACTTGGTCAAAATATTGGTACCTGTGTAACTGCATTACTTTCTAGTGCTGGTGCTAATAAAACAGCAAAACGTGCAGCAGTGATTCATTTATTATTTAATGTGGCAGGTGCTGTGATTTTTGGAGTACTTATGACAGTTGTCTTTACAGTTGCCCCAGGTTTTGCAAGTCAAAATATATCTAGTACACAAATATCTATGGTCCATACGGTATTTAATATTACAAATACATTATTACTATTCCCATTTGTAGGTTTATTGGTAAAATTATCGGGTATGATAGTACCAGGAGAGGACGAGTCTATTGCAGATGAAACAGGGCTTGCACTAAAGCATCTTGATGCCAGAATTTTGGAAACACCTTCTTTTGCGGTAGATAATGCAATTAAAGAGGTTGTGCATATGGGTGAAATTACAATTGCAAATGTGAAGCAAGCAATTACCTTAGTAAATAAAGCAGAACCAAAACAAGATGAAATAGAAGAAGTATTGAAAACAGAAAAGGTTATTAACCAGCTCGAGGGGATGATTACTGAATATTTAGTAAAAATAAGCAATCTATCCTTAAATGAAACACAGCATAAAACGATTAATAATCTATTCTATACCATTAGTGATATTGAACGTATTGGAGATCATGCGGAGAATTTAGCAGAATTTGCAGATTATAAGAGAACTCATGGCTTTGTTTTTTCTGAGGAAGCGGTAGAAGATTTAAGAGCGATGTCAAAATCTGTAGTAGAAGGCTTTGAAGAAGCAATTAAGGCAAGGGGAACAGAAAATATTGAGCATGTTAGAAAAGTGGTAGAATTAGAGGATGATGTAGATATGCAAGAAGAAGAACTAAGAGAGAAGCATATTAATCGTCTTTCTCAAAGAAAATGTAAGACAGAAGCAGGAGTTGTATTCCTTGATATTATCAGTAATTTAGAGCGTATTTCTGACCATGCATACAACATTGCAGGGTATGTAAAAGATGAAAGAAATTAGCTTTATGAAAAAAAAATATACTTTTAACAAATTTACTCTTGTATTTTTGTAACAAATTATGTAAAATAGGTTTGTACTTTGAGTGATACAAAGTAAAATGATTAATAGCTGTCTTTGGCAGTGTATTATAAAATTTTTAACAATCTTAGGAGGAATTTATATCATGGCAGTAAAAGTAGCAATTAATGGTTTTGGACGTATTGGACGTCTTGCATTTAGACAAATGTTTGGTGCAGAAGGATATGAAGTTGTGGCAATCAACGATTTAATAAGTCCTAAAATGTTAGCACACTTGTTAAAATATGATTCATCACAAGGAAAATACGAAAAAGCTGAAACTGTAAAAGCTGGAGAAGATTCTATCACAGTTGATGGAAAAGAAATCAAAATTTATGCATTCCCAGATGCAAACAATTGCCCATGGGGAGAATTAAAAGTTGACGTTGTATTAGAATGTTCAGGATTCTATTGTTCAAAAGAAAAAGCACAAGCTCACATCAATGCTGGTGCTAGAAAGGTTGTTATCTCTGCACCAGCAGGAAATGACCTTCCAACAGTTGTTTACAATGTAAACCATGAAACATTAAAAGCTGATGATAAAATCATTTCTGCAGCATCTTGTACTACAAACTGTTTAGCACCTATGGCTGATGCATTAAACAAATATGCAGCTATCCAATCAGGTATCATGTGTACAATTCATGCATACACTGGTGATCAAATGACTCTTGATGGACCTCAAAGAAAAGGTGATTTAAGAAGATCACGTGCAGCTGCAGTTAATATCGTACCTAACTCAACTGGTGCAGCAAAAGCAATTGGTTTAGTTATTCCAGAATTAAATGGAAAATTAATCGGTTCTGCTCAACGTGTTCCAACTCCAACTGGATCAACTACTATCTTAACAGCAGTTGTAAAAGGAAAAGATGTTACTGTTGAAGGAATCAACGCAGCAATGAAAGCAGCTTCTAATGAATCATTCGGATACAATGAAGATGAAATCGTTTCTTCTGATATCGTAGGAATGAGATTTGGTTCATTATTCGATGCTACTCAAACTATGGTTTCAAAAGTAGCAGATGATTTATATGAAGTACAAGTTGTTTCTTGGTATGATAATGAAAATTCTTACACTAGCCAAATGGTAAGAACAATCAAATACTTCTCAGAATTAGCATAATTCTAGAATATTAAACAGTACTTAGTGATTTTTCAATCTAAGATCCAATATGGGTCCGGTCTTTTTGGACCGGACCTTTTATCTTTTATTTCATAATTATTAGGAGGTTTAATCAATGGGATTAAATAAAAAATCAGTTGATGATATCAACGTAGCAGGAAAAAAAGTATTAGTTAGATGTGACTTCAATGTACCTTTAAAGGATGGAAAGATTACTGATGAAAATCGTCTTGTAGCAGCACTTCCAACTATCAAAAAATTAATCGCAGATGGTGGTAAAATTATTCTTTGTTCTCACTTGGGAAAAGTAAAAACAGAAGAAGATAAAAAGACAAAAACACTTGCACCAGTTGCAGTTCGTTTATCTGAATTATTAGGTCAAGAAGTAAAATTCGTAGCTGATCCAGAAGTAGTTGGACCAAATGCAAAAGCTGCAGTAGAGGCTATGAAAGATGGAGAAGTAATTCTTCTTGAAAATACACGTTTTCGTGCAGAAGAAACTAAGAATGGTGAAGCATTTAGCAAAGACTTAGCTTCGCTTTGTGATGTATTTGTAAATGATGCATTCGGTACAGCTCATAGAGCACATTGCTCTAACGTAGGTGTTGCTAGCTTAGTTGACACTGCTGTTGTTGGATATTTAATGCAAAAAGAAATCGATTTCCTTGGAAATGCTGTTGAAACACCAGTACGTCCATTTGTTGCAATTCTTGGTGGAGCAAAGGTTGCAGATAAATTAAATGTAATCTCTAACTTATTAGAGAAATGCGA
>JAFPBJ010000032.1 GCA_017390525.1 Lachnospiraceae bacterium
TTAATTGGTGTTACACTGGTTATGATTGTGGTGATTTATATTTGTTTCTTTTCTATTTCAGAAAATAGCAAAGTACAACTTACGAAATTTTTGAAAGATATTTTAGAGGAAAAATAAAAATGGAATGTAGCGATATTAGAATCAATAAAATGATTGTACATATATTAGATTCCACAGTAGGAATGCCGGTATTAGCTGATGTGCCATTAGAATATGAGTCTGGCTTTGGGGACCTAATTCGAGGACATTTGGTAAAAATATTAACCAGTGATGAGCGAAAAAAGTGTGAATTTTATCCGGATTCTCTTGTGTTAGAGTGGATGAATCAGTACAATCAGGATAATTTTGTGACCACTAGTAAGCAGCTTGCTGATCGATTATATGGGATTATGAATAGTAATCTAGATATTCCTGCAGCAGATTTAATTGTGGTGGAATTTTCTATTTCACAAAAAGGGTATTTGGGACTTTTAAAAATGAATTACAAGCCTTCCTATACTCATTATACAGAGCCTCATGTGGCAGGCAATCAAAATGATATTATTTTACAAAAGGCAATATTGCCTTCTGAAAGTCAAAAGCTATCTGAGGCGGTCATCATTGATTTAACAGACTATAAGGTACAGGTGCTAGAAAAGAAATATGAAATCAATGGGGTAAAGGAAAATTACTTATCCAAGCATTTTTTACAGTGCCAAAGCAAGCTTTCTCAGAAAACCAAGGTTGCTATTGTCACTAAGGCAGTAGAGGAAATCAACCAGAAATACTACGAAGGGGAATTTGATAAGCAATTAGAAGCCAAAAGTGCCATAAATCAGCAGCTAGAGGAAACTGGCTCCATTGACCTTAAAAAAGTAACGGATGAGCTATATAAGGAACGAGCAGAGCTTAAGGAAGAATTTAATGAGAAGATGGAGAAGTACCAAATCGAAGAAGTGGTAACAGTGGAAAATAAACAAACCACCAGACGCTTTGAGAAGCAACATATTACCACAGATACAGGAATTGAAATCAAAATTCCTATGGAACAATACAAAAGTGGAGATAGCGTAGAATTTATTACAAACCCTGATGGAACGATTTCAGTTTTACTAAAAAATGTTGGAAAAATTAAGACCAGATAACCCTTTTTCGTTCTTTTTTGTTTGTTTTTTCAAAACTCTTGACAGTCACTGAAGTTTATAGTATATTTTCAATATCATTAGTAATATTTGGGGAAGAGTTATGCCCATAAGAACTTACAATTATTTATTGTATGAAAAGGAGAATTATAATTATGTTAGAAAAAATGAAAGAAATTATTGCAGAACAATTAAACGTGGATGAAAGCGAAGTAGAATTAACTTCTTCTTTCAAAGATGACTTAGGAGCTGATTCATTAGATTTATTTGAATTAGTAATGGCATTAGAAGAAGAATATGATGTTGAAATTCCTTCAGATGATTTAGCAAACATCAATACAGTAGAAGATGTAATCAACTACCTAAAAGGAAAAGGTGTAGAAGAATAAGCCTATAATGGTTTTATATTGTAACTTGATTCAGCTGTTTAAATAAGAAACAAGGTGTTATGACACTGGAAGTTTTTATTTAACAGCTGAAAAAAATGTCTGAATACTTTGATAATCAAAATAATTATACAAGAGGTGTCGAAATGAAAAAAATAGCTTTTATGTTTCCAGGCCAAGGCTCACAATACGTAGGGATGGGACAAGACTTTTATGAGGAATTTGAAGTAAGTAAGAAAGTCTTTGATACAGCTTCTGATTTATTAGGAATGGATATGAAGGAGCTTTGCTTTACAGAAAATGACCGTTTAAATATTACAGAGTATACCCAATGTGCTATGCTTACTATGATTGTAGCTGTTTTGCGAGTAGTAGAGGAAAAAGGAGTAAAGGCCAACGTTTGTGGTGGACTAAGCTTAGGTGAGTACGGTGCTTTGGTAGCAAGCAAGGCTATGAGCTTTGAAGACGCCGTAAAAGTGGTAAGACAAAGAGGAATTTTAATGCAAGAAGCAGTGCCAACAGGCTTAGGTGCTATGTCAGCAGTGCTTGGATTAGACAAAGAAATTATTGAAGAAACCTGTAGCAAGGTAGATGGTATTGTAACCATTGCCAACTATAACTGCCCAGGACAAATTGTTATTTCTGGTGAAGTAAAGGCTGTAGAAGCAGCATCTGAAGCCTTAAAGGAAGCAGGAGCAAAAAGAGTGGTACCTTTAAATGTAAGTGGTCCATTCCATTCTCTTATGTTAAAGGAAGCAGGAGAGAAGCTACTTAAGGTATTAGATGAAGCAACTATACATACACCAGAGATTCCATATGTTGCCAATACTACTGCTGATTATGTAACTAGCGAAGAGCCAATTAAAGAGTTACTTGGAAAACAGGTATATTCTTCTGTTCGTTGGCAACAAAGCGTAGAGAAAATGATAGCAGATGGTGTAGATACATTTATTGAAATCGGACCAGGAAGATCTCTTAGTGGATTTATGAAAAAGATTGATAAAAGTGTAAAAGTAATTAATATAGATAAAGTAGCAGATTTAGAGAAGCTTAAGGAGGTAGTTACATGTTAACAGGGAAGGTTGCAATTGTTACAGGTGGTAGCAGAGGAATTGGAAGAGAAATCGCCCTTACCTTAGCAGGATATGGAGCAACAGTAGCAGTAAATTATTGTGGTTCCAAAGAAAAAGCAGAAGCAGTTGTAAATGAGATTATAAAAAAGGGTGGAACTGCGAAGGCTTACCAAGGTGATGTTTCTGATTTTGAGAAAGCAAAGGAATTGATTACAGAGGTATCAAAGGAATTTGGTCGTATTGATATTTTAGTTAATAATGCTGGAATTACTAGAGATAATTTATTAATGAAAATGTCAGAGGAAGAATTTGACCAGGTAATTAATACCAACCTTAAGGGAACCTTTAATTGCCTTAAGCATGTAACAAGAATTATGTTAAAACAACGATCAGGACGCATTATTAATATGTCTTCTATCGTTGGAGTAATTGGAAATGCAGGGCAAGTAAATTATTCTGCATCCAAAGCAGGTGTGATTGGTATGACAAAATCTATGGCAAGAGAGGTTGCATCAAGAGGAATTACAGTGAATGCCATTGCACCAGGATTTATCCAAACAGAAATGACAGATGTTTTATCTGATGAAGTAAAAGAAAAATTATTAACTAAAATTCCATTAGGAAGAATGGGAAATGTAGCGGATATTGCTGAAACAGTAGCATTTTTAGCTTCCGACAAGGCTTCCTATATCACAGGACAAGTAATACAAGTAGACGGTGGAATGGGGATATAATGATACAAGGATACCAAGCTCATATTTTTTTATGCTTGCATAAAAAAATATGAATTTGGTATCCGCAACAATATGAGAAAGAAGCCCGGTAGGGCGGATTTCGAATATTGGAAAAATTGTGGGAGCCGAAGGCGGAGCAATTTTAGTATCATTATATATAATTAAAATAAGAATTACAATACGAGAAAGAAGCCCGGTAGGGCGGATTTCGAATATTGGAAAAATTGTGGGAGCCGAAGGCGGAGCAATTTTAGTATCATTATATATAAACAAAATAAGAATTTAATAGACGGAAATTGTGGGAGCCGAAGGTGGAGCAATTTTTGTATTATGAAAAATGAATGTGAAACTCATATTATACATGCATAAAGAAAAGGAGCGTATATCATGAAAAGAGTTGTAGTAACAGGAATGGGAGTTATCTCTCCAATCGGTAACAGTGTAGATACATTTTGGGATAGTGTAAAACAGCAAAAGGTTGGAATTAAACCAATCGACCGTTTTGACACTACTGATTACAAAGTAAAAGTAGCAGGACAAGTAGACGATTTTGTTGCAAAGGATTACATGGATCCAAAAACAGCAAGAAGAATGGAACGTTTTTGCCAATTTGCAATTGCAGCAAGTAAACAAGCAATCGAACAATCAGGACTTGACCTAGATAAAGAGGATAGAACTAGAATTGGTGTAGCAGTAGGTTCTGGTATCGGTGGAATTGATATCATGCAAAAAAATGCTGATATTTTAAGAGAAAAAGGACCAGGAAGAGTTGCTCCATTATTAGTACCTGCAATGATTACAAATATGGCAGCAGGTAATGTAGCGATTGCCTTTAATTTACAAGGAAAGAACTTTAATGTAGTAACAGCTTGTGCAACAGGTGCACATTCAATCGGTGAAGCATATCGTTCTATTCAAGCAAATGAAGCAGATGTAATGGTAGCAGGTGGAACAGAAGCAAGTATTACTTCTCTTGGTATTGCTGGCTTCCAATCTCTAACTGCTCTTAGCACAACAGAGGATCCTATGAAGGCTTCTATCCCATTTGATAAGAATAGAAATGGATTCGTAATGGGCGAAGGTGCTGGTATTGTTGTACTTGAATCTCTTGAGCATGCAAAGGCAAGAGGAGCTAACATTTTAGCAGAGGTTGTTGGATACGGCGCAACCTGTGATGCTTACCATATTACTTCACCACTTGAAGATGGTTCTGGAGCAGCAAGAGCTATGACTTTTGCCATGAACGAAGCAAATGTTAAACCAGAAGAGGTACAATATGTAAACGCTCATGGTACTAGTACACATCACAACGATTTATTCGAAACAAGAGCAATTAAGTTAGCTTTTGGTGATGCTGCAAGTAAAGTAAAAGTAAACTCTACAAAATCTATGATTGGACATTTACTTGGTGCTGCAGGAGCAGTAGAATTTATTACCTGTGTAAAATCAATTGAGGATAATTACATCCATGCCACAGTTGGTTTAGAGCAACCAGACGACGAACTTGATTTAGATTATTGTATGGAGCCAGTTACTGATATGACTGTAAACTATGCAATCAGTAACTCATTAGGCTTTGGTGGCCATAACGTAGCATTATTAGTAAAGAAATTTGAGGATTAATCTCATTCATATTATTCAGATTAGGAGGCATTTTTGCTATGGAAATGGAAAATATTATAAAGCTAATTGAAACTGTTTCAAAGTCAGAATTATCTTCCTTTGTATTAGAAGAAGGAGATTTTAAATTATCATTAAAATCCAACAAAGGTGTAGTGGTAGCACAAGCTCCAGCAGTAGCACAGCAGGTTGTAGCTACTCAACCAGTAGAGGGAGCAACTCAAGTTACAGAAACAAAAGAAGAGGAATTACAAGGAACAATTATTTCTTCTCCTCTTGTAGGAACCTTTTATGCTGCTAAGGCAGAAGGAGCAGAGCCTTTTGTAAAGGTTGGAGATACAGTAAAAAAAGGTCAGGTAATCGGCATTATTGAAGCAATGAAGTTAATGAATGAAGTGGAAAGTGAAGTAGATGGTGTCATCGAAGCTATTTTAGTAGAAAATGAGCAAATGGTAGAATACGGTCAACCACTTTTCAGTGTGAAATAGAAATGGAGACAGATATGTTAGGTGTAAAAGAAATTGAGGAAATTATCCCTCACAGACATCCCTTTTTATTAGTAGATAAAATTATAGAGCTTGAGCCAGGAAAAAGAGCAGTAGGAAAGAAATGCATCACCTTTGATGAATATTTCTTTAGAGGACATTATCCAGAGGAGCCAGTTATGCCAGGTGTATTAATGATTGAGGCACTTGCTCAGGTCGGAGCGGTTTGTATTCTTTCTTGCGATGAGTACAAAGGAAAAACGCCATATTTTGGTGGAATCAACAAAGCAAAATTCAGAAATAAAGTAGTACCAGGAGATGTACTTACTCTTGAAGTAGAATTAATTAAAGTAAAAGGACCTGTAGGTGTTGGAAAGGCAACTGCATATGTAGACGATAAAGTTGCTGTATCAGCAGAATTAACCTTTATGATTGGTTAAGGACAGGTGAAAGGAATCGGTGTTGGTATGTTTAAGAAAATACTAATCGCAAATCGTGGTGAAATTGCAGTTAGAATTATTCGTGCTTGTCGTGAAATGGGAATTCAAACAGTCGCAATCTGCTCTGAAATTGATAAAGAGGCATTACATGCTCAATTAGCAGACGAAACAGTTTGTATCGGACCAGCAGCCTCTAAGGATAGTTATCTTAATATGGAGCGTATATTAAGCGCTACTATGGCAACAGGAGCAGAGGCGATTCATCCAGGCTTTGGATTTTTATCTGAAAATAGCAAATTTGCAGAAATGTGCGAAAAATGCAATATTACTTTTATCGGACCTTCTGCTGAAATTATGGATAAAATGGGTAACAAGTCAGAAGCAAGAAATACAATGATTGCTGCTGGTGTTCCAGTTGTTCCAGGAACAAAAGAGCCAATTTATGAAGCAGAGGTTGGAAAAAAATTTGCTGATGAAATGGGATATCCTGTTATGATAAAAGCATCTGCAGGTGGCGGTGGAAAAGGAATGCGTATTGCTCGCAGTGAAGAGGAATTTATTTCTCACTTTGAGACTGCTCAGCAAGAGGCTATTAAGGGCTTCTCTGATGGAACTATGTACATTGAAAAATATGTGGAAAATCCAAGACATATTGAGTTTCAGATTATCGCAGATAAACATGGTAATGTAGTACATTTAGGGGAAAGAGATTGTTCTATCCAAAGACGTCATCAAAAAATGATAGAGGAAGCACCTTCTGTAGCTATTAATGATGAGCTTAGAAAAAAAATGGGTGAAACTGCAGTAAAGGCAGCCAAGGCAGCAGGATATTACAATGCAGGTACCATAGAATTTTTATTAGATAAAGATAACCAATTTTACTTTATTGAAATGAATACAAGAATTCAGGTAGAGCATCCCGTAACAGAAATGATTACAGGTGTTGACTTAATTAAAGAGCAAATTAAAATTGCTTATGGTGAAAAATTATCCTTTACCCAAGAGGATATAAAGATTCAAGGTCACGCAATAGAATGTAGAATCAATGCAGAAGATCCAGAGAAGAACTTTATGCCTTGTCCAGGAACTGTAACGAATGTACATTTCCCAGGAGGAAAAGGAATTCGTATAGATTCTGCTTTATTTAACGGATATCGAATCCCACCAACCTATGATTCTATGATTGTGAAGCTAATCGTTCATGACAAGAATCGTGAGGAAGCAATTAAAAAAATGAGAAGTGCCTTAGGTGAGTTAATTATACAGGGTGTAAAAACGAACCTAGATTATCAATTTGATATTATTAATAATCAAGATTATATTGAAGGAAATGTAGATACTGGATTTATCGAAAAGTTTAGACCAGAGGCAGAAAACAACGCTTAAGAGGTTGAAAGGAAGGAAAAGGGAACGTGTTAAAAGAAATGTTTAAGAAGACTACCGATTTGTCTTCAGAAAAAAAACAAGCAAAATACGAGAAAAAAATTAAAAAAACCCTTGATGAGCCAGCAGTACCAGATGGGCTTTTTACAAAATGTCAAAGCTGTGGAAATGCAATTTATACAGAGGATATGATATCAAATAATTATATTTGTCCAAAGTGTAAAAGTTATTTTCGTATTGGACCTAGAGTAAGAATTAGCATGGTGGTAGATAAAGGAAGCTTTGTTGAAATGTTTCAAAATCTTCCTGTTAGTGACCCACTTGCTTTTCCAGGATACAAAAAGAAGGTTGCAAGATTAAAAGAAGTGACCAATCTTGATGAAGCAGTCATTACTGGAGTTGGAAAAATAAACGGATTTCCTGTAGCCATTGGAGTCATGTCTTCTGAATTCCTTATGGGAAGTATGGGAGAAGTAGTTGGAGAAAAAATTACTAGACTAGTAGAGCATGCTACAGCAGAAAAATTACCTATTGTACTATTTTGTTGTTCAGGTGGTGCTAGAATGCAAGAGGGAATTATTTCCCTAATGCAAATGGCAAAGACTTCTCAGGCCTTAAAGAAACATGACGAGGCAGGGCTACTTTATGTGTCTGTGCTAACAGATCCTACCACAGGTGGCGTAACAGCAAGCTTTGCAATGCTTGGAGATGTAATTTTAGCAGAACCAGGAGCTTTAATTGGCTTTGCAGGGCCTAGAGTGATTGAACAAACCATTGGACAAAAGCTACCAGAAGGGTTCCAGCGTTCAGAATTTTTATTACAACATGGTTTAATTGATAAAATTGTGGAAAGAAAGAATTTAAGACATATTTTATATATGCTAATTAGAAGCTCGCAAGCGAAGTAAGAATGGAGCAGCATAAGAATAAAGCGCTCCGGAATGGAGGAATACTATGGCTGAAGTTTTATCGGCTTGGGATAGAGTGCAAATTGCTAGAATGGCTGAGCGCCCAACAAGTTTAGATTATATCTCTACTATATTTGATGAATTTATGGAATTACATGGAGATCGAGCATTTCGTGATGATGGTGCAATTGTTGGTGGTATTGCAGTTATTAACGGAGTAAGCGTCACTGTAATTGGAGAACAAAAGGGACGTACTACAAAAGAGAATATTAAGCGTAACTTTGGTATGCCTTATCCAGAAGGCTATCGAAAAGCCCTTCGTTTAATGAAGCAGGCAGAGAAGTTTCACCGTCCAATTATCTGCTTTGTAGATACGCCAGGTGCATTTTGCGGTTTAGAAGCGGAAGAGAGAGGACAAGGAGAGGCAATTGCCAGAAATTTATATGAAATGTCCAACCTAACAACACCTATTTTATCCATTGTAATAGGAGAAGGTGGAAGTGGTGGAGCACTTGCACTTGCAGTTGCTAACAAGGTATGGATGCTTGAAAATGCTACCTACTCTATTTTATCTCCAGAAGGCTTTGCGTCTATTTTATGGAAGGATGCAAAAAAAGCAGAAGAGGCAGCAAAGGCTATGAAAATTACAGCTTCTGATTTAAAGGAATTAGGTGTAATTGATAAAGTAATTTTAGAGGAAGAGCCAGCGCAAATTGATACCATTTATAATATTTCTGATCAAATGAGAGAAGGAATAGAGGAATTTTTAGCAGAGTATCAGGATATGGAAAAGGATGCCATTGTAAAAGAGCGATACGATAAATTTAGAGCATTTTAGAAAAGAAAGAATGTGCGTAAGTCATCACGCAAGAATGGAGGTGTACTGTGAGTAGGAAAGAATTAAGAATCAAAGACCTTGTTGCAAAGGTGCCAATTGTACAAGGGGGAATGGGTGTAGGAATCAGTTTAAGCTCTTTAGCTGGAGCAGTAGCAGCTTGCGGAGGTATCGGTGTTATTTCTACAGCACAAATTGGTTTTAAGGAGCCAGATTTTGATGATCATCCATTAGAGGCAAATATGCGAGCAATTGGAAAGCATATAAAAAAGGCTAGAGAAATTGCACCAGATGGAGTCATTGGTGTGAATATTATGGTGGCAACGAAAAATTATGAGATGTATGTAAAAGAAGCGGTAAAGAATGGAATTGATTTAATCATATCTGGTGCAGGACTTCCTCTTGATTTACCAGAACTTGTAAAGGGCTCAAATACTAAGATTGCTCCTATTGTTTCTTCTAAAAAGGCAGCTAGCATTATTTTTAGAATGTGGAAGAAAAAATATAATGTATTTCCTGATGCTGTAGTAATTGAAGGACCAAAGGCAGGAGGACATTTAGGCTTCCACTATGACCAATTAGAGGATATTGAGGGACTTCATTATGATGATGAAATTACTTCGATTATCTCCTATGTAAAAGAGGAAGCAAAGAAAGGTGAAGTGGAGATTCCAGTCATTGTGGCAGGAGGAATTTCTAGTAAGGAAGATGTAGACCACTGTTTTTCTTTAGGAGCAGATGGTGTACAAGTAGCAACTCGTTTTGTTACTACTGAGGAATGTGACGCTGATATTAGATACAAAGAAGCATATATCAATTGTAAAAAAGAAGATATTGAAATTGTAAAGAGTCCAGTAGGCATGCCAGGACGTGCAATACATAATAAGTTTATTGATAGAGTCAAGGCAGATAGAATTCCAATTAAAAAATGTAGAGGCTGCATTACACCTTGTAATCCAGCAACAACACCTTATTGTATTACAGATGCTTTGATTAATGGGGCATTAGGTAATCTTGATGATGCATTACTATTTTGTGGGGCAGATGCATACAAGGAAACAAGGATTTCTACTGTAAAAGAAGTAATAGATGAATTAATGGAAGATTAGGGATAAGGGATACCGTAGGCAGAGGCTTACGGTATTTCGTTTTGAAAGGATTGTTATTTCAGTATGGATAATTTTATTTTTAGCTTAAATGCCACAGTGCCAATTTTTGTGGTAATTTTTGTAGGATGGCTGTTAAAGCAAAAGGGAATGCTAACAGAAGAATTTGTGAATGTTTCCAATAAATTTTGTTTTAAGATTGCACTTCCTATTTTATTACTAAGAGATATTTCTAGTGCAAAAATTAAAGAGGAATTTAACCTAACCTTTGTATTATATTGTGCCATTGTAACCACAATTTGTTTTTTTGCCATATGGATTTTTGCGGAGATTTTTGTAAAGGAAAAGGAGTCTATAGGAGCCTTTGTGCAGGCCTCTTATAGAGGAAGTGCAGCAGTATTAGGAATTGCTTTTATTCTTAACATTTATTCGGATGTAGGAATGGCGCCTATGATGATTGTGTCAGCGGTACCTCTTTATAATATTTATGCAGTAATTATTTTGAGTCTAAAGGGAGAGGGAGCAAAGGCAGACAAGAAGCAATTAAAAGCCACATTTTTAAATATATGTAAAAATCCTATTATTCTAGGAATTTTGGCGGGACTTATATTGTCCTTATTAGAGGTGGATTTTCCAGTGATTGTGGATAAGACCTTAAGTAATTTTTCTGCCCTTTCTACACCACTTGCCTTATTATCAATTGGTGCTGGTTTTAATCATAAGAAAGCCCTAGCAAAGGTAAAATATGTTGTGATGTCATCGGTAATTAAATTAGTATTGCAGCCTGCTATTTTCTTGCCACTGGCAGTGATGCTAGGATTAAGGGAAAAGGAGCTAGTGGCAGTAATTATTATGCTGGGATCACCTACAACAGCATCGTGTTATATTATGGCAAAAAATATGAATAACGATGCGGATTTAACGGCAGGAAGTATTTTAGTATCCACATTGTTTTCTACATTTACCATAACATTTTGGATTTATCTTGCAAAAAGTATGGGGTATATTTAAAAATAGTGTAAAGATATATGATGAATAATCGTGGTTTAAGGTTGTCTAATTATGTGGAATTTGATAAAATGATGATGTGTAACTTTTACGAAAAGAGATGAGGAAAACCATGGACGAACAAAATGTATTTCAATATGGAGTGGAATATTTTAAAAATGCAATTGAAAGCCTAAGTGAGTTAGCCACCTTAAAGGGAAACAAGGAGGACTTAAAAGCGGCAGAGAAGCAATTAAGTAAGCAAGTATCCGCAGAAGAAAAGTCCATTCAGGATGAGGTTAATTCCACCCTTAAGGAGCGTAAGGCAGAGATTACATCAACCTATGATAAAGAAATTGACCATAACCGTAACAAGCTTAAAAAGGCACAAAATGAAAAGAACAAAACAAAGAGCAGAAAGGTAGACGCACGAATTGCAGAAGAAACAGCTGATTTAAAAGAGGATAATCGTCAGCTTTATACAGAAATGAAGACCTTGTTTAAACAGTATCACGTTCCAAGATTTTGCAATAGTACGCTATATTACAGCTTATTTATGCCAAAAGGGTTTACGGAGATTATTATTTTTATCATTTCCCTAGTGGTAGCATTATTTGTTTTACCTGTAGGGGTATGCTTTTTAGGGAGTGTTACTTTTTTAGAAAAGTCAAAGAATCAGATGCTATTCTTCGGATTGATTTTTTGTGGAATCGTAGTATTATTTTTCCTTCTTTATTTCTTAATTATGAATGTAACGAAGGTAAGACATAGAGATACGTTAATTGCAGGAAGGCAGATTCGAGATAAGATTAAGGCAAATAAAAAGCAAATCAAAGCCACTAAGAATACCATTACAAAGGATAAGGACGAAAGTATATATGGACTTCATTCCTACGATGAAAAGATTAGCGGCTTAAAGGCGCAAGGCGAAGATATTGCAAAGGATAAGCAGGATGCCCTAACAGTGTTTGAAAATGAAACCAAGGATTTGATTATCCAAGAAATTCACGGAAGACGACTTGGTAAATTAAAGGAGCTAAAAGGAAATCTAAAACAGATTAAGGAAGAAATTGCTAAGGTAGAAGGTGAAATTCAAGATATGACCTTGGCAATTACCAATCAATATGAAGCCTATCTTGGTAAGCAATATATGAAGGAAGAAGTGTTAAATGAGTTTATTCAGTTAATGGAAACAGAAAATATAAAAACTGTTGGAGAAGCCATAAAGGTTTATAAAGAATCGTATGAGAATTCAAGATAGAAAAATCCCCTTGTAGGTTTAAAGTACAAGGGGATTTTTATGTTAGTTATTATATTTTTCAAGAGTTTGAATTTCATTTAAAATATCGGTAAGTACCGTTTTTGCATGTTCTGCATCATCACGATTCTTTTGACTTCTAGCCTCTACTTCTGTAGCACTAGCAGATACTTCTTCACTAGTTGCAGAAAGCTGGGTGATATTTTCAATAATTGTATCATTGAAGGTAATAAGTCCCTTAATCTCGCTATCTAATGCTTCGATGTTATCTGATAAATGGTGTACATTTTTCAAAATATTTGTAAAGCTATCGGAAGCAGTTTCGATTAATTCATTTTGTTGTAGCATAGAATCAATGGATACCTGTACAGAGTCACTGGCATTTTCTGCATTGGTATTAAGCTCACTAATAATTCGAGAAATCTTTTCTGTTGATTGACGAGTTTGCTCTGATAATTCACGAATTTGGTCAGCTACTACTGCAAAGCCTCTACCTGCTTCTCCTGCTCTAGCACTTTCGATAGAAGCGTTTAGTGCAAGAAGATTGGTTTGAGAAGAAATAGAGAAGATAACCTCTGTAATTTCTTTTACTTCCTTAGATTTATCCTTTAACTGTTCCATCGTATCTACTACAATTCCACTCTTTTCGCTCATATCCTTAGCACTTTCACGCATGGAATTCATAACCTTCATACTATTCTCAATCATATCATTAGATTCATTGGAAAGGTCAACCATTGTGTTGGCGTTATTGGCTACATTTTCAATTGCATTATGAATCTGGTTGGTCATTGTAGTTTGTTCTTGCACACTTTCAGCAGTTACTTGTGTTGTAACTGAGATTTCCTGAATGGAATTATGTACCATATCAGAGGAAGAACGTAATTCTTCTAAAAGTGAATCAGCTGATGAAATTTTTTCTTGTACAGAGTTTGAAATTGCAAGGATGTCAGACATCATGCTATCCTGTACCTTCTTTTCATCACTTAAGGTATATCTCATATCATGGTCAAAACGTTTTGCTGTAGCACTTGTAATATAGATTACAATTAAGATAATCATACATAAAATACAAGAGATAAAAGCAGATTGATCCTTTGCAAGGTGTCCATTAAAGGTCCATAGCATAGTACGCATAAAGGTAATTAAAAGTGTTGTACCACAAGAGATACGGAAGAATTTTATGTCGTAATATAAAATACAAGTCATTAATATTGGTACGGCATAAAATGCAACCAAAGCATTTACCCCTGTTAGCATTAAGTAAGCATGTCCTAGTATAAAGCTTGTAAATATAAAATAACGAAGCTTTTGACTAGTGTGGTCTTTAAAATAAACTATCCAGTTGACAACTACACCAATCAGTAAAATTGCTACGCAAATTAATCCTAATTTACCATAAGCATCTCCTTTTTTAGTGGATTGTACTAATAGAGCAAAGATAAGTAGAAGCTCGATTAGTGTTACAATGTTCAGCGTCATTTTGTTTACCTTGGTGGCTCTCGCATCGTTGTTGCTATAGAGTCTTCGTTTGGCTTTAAATGTTTCTGTTTGTTCGGCCATGTGTAACGCCCCCTATTCTAGTTTTTTATTTTTCGGTTTCTCTTTTATTTTACACTTCTTTTGTCATAATTACAAGACAATATTGAAAAATATGGTGCATTGTGTATAAATTATGAAGATTTTTTGAGATTTTATAGTGCATATTTTACGATGAATGGAAAAATGAAACAGATTCCGAGTAAATATAGATAAAATTCTTAGATATCCTTGCAATCAGAAAAAACCTTAGGTATGATGGATATAATACTAGGGTCACAAAGTGCGGAGTAATCCGTAAGTATCAAAAAATTCTAAACAAAAAACATAGAAAGGATTAGTACAAAAATGAGTGAAATAAAAAAAATAGCAGTGTTAACTAGTGGAGGTGATGCACCTGGGATGAATTCGGCGATTCGTGCCATTGTGTTTAGTGCAGCCCATTTTGGAATCTCGGTGGTTGGGATATTAAGAGGATATGAAGGATTAATTGATTGGGAGACAACTCCTTTAGATGTGGAAGATGTGCGAAACATCAATAATCAAGGTGGTACCATTCTTTTTACTAGTAGAAGTGAAAGATTTTTGCAGCCAGAATATAGAAAACAAGCAGCCAATCATTTACGAGAACATGAAATTGACGCAGTGGTAGCCATTGGTGGAGATGGAACGTTGCGAGGAGCTATAGAGCTACAAAAAGAAGGGGTAAATATTATATGTATTCCAGGAACCATTGATAGAGATATGGCGTGTACCGAGTATACCCTAGGGTTTGATACAGCTGCCAACACCGCAACAGAAGCCATAGATAGAATTAGAGATTCCTCTGTATCTCACGGAAGATGTAGTGTAGTGGAAGTAATGGGAAGAAAACGTGGATATATTGCTTTGTGGGCAGGAATGGCAACCTCAGCAGATGCCATTGTGCTTCCTGAAAAATGGGATGGCAATTTTGACAGTGTAACAGATGCCATAAAGAGACGTCACGCAGATGGTAGAAATAGCTATTTAGTAGTAGTGGCAGAGGGAGTTACAGATGCTCCTGAGCTAGCAAAACAGATTCGCGAAAAAACAGGAATTGAATCTAGAGTATCTGTATTAGGCTATATACAAAGAGGCGGACAACCAACTGCAAAGGATCGAATGTATGGCTCTCTTATGGGAGCATATGCTATCGATACCCTAAATCGCGGGGAGAAAAACCGTATTGTAGCAATTAAAAATGATGTGTTAACCGATTATGATATAACAGAAGCATTGGATTTGAAAAATAATACGCTAGATTCCTTCCAATACGAATTAAGCTTATTATTATCAGAGTAAGGATTGCTGTATCCCTGATACAATAAATTGGGATAACTTCATTACCTTATATAATCTGGTGCTTTGTAGGGATAAAAAGCCAGAGGGACCCGCTTGGTTTACAATCCCAGTAATAGATAAATCACCTAGGGCTGGAAGATATTTGTTTACCCCTTTTCCTGGACAGATTGGGGCGTTGGATAAAGTCACCAGTCCTAAATGAGAGGGCTCTCCTAGTGAGGCATCAATAGCAATGACAAAAGGATTAGAATGTTCTTTTGTCATTTTTTGTTGCACTGATATTAAGTTTTCGCCATGGACAGGACTAGAAAGACTGCCATATACATGTAGGTGCTTTTGTGGGGAGTTAAGTAGCATTTCTCCTACCATTGGTCCAAGACAATCTCCCGTTACTCTATCACTTCCAATGCATAAAAATAATAAGGGGCGAGGCTTAGAGGGGAGCTGCTCCTTTAGTGATTTTGCAAATAATATATGCTCTTCTTGATTTTCCAAGTTAAAATACGAAGTAAAATATCTCATAAATTTTTCCTTTCTAAAGCTTGGTCATATATATACCTTTTACATTATTCCCATTCTGTATCTATTTAGAACAACATTTTTCAGGTGTCGAAGAAAAAAGAAATCCACACAAAAAACAAAAAGAAGGAAAAAAATAA
>JAFPBJ010000033.1 GCA_017390525.1 Lachnospiraceae bacterium
AAGAAGGGCGATTAATATATTGCTCATATGTTTTTTCTTAACCATACTTATTTCCTCCTTTTTCTAGTTTTCTTCCAATTTGGAATAATGTTTTTCAGTACGATTTGTAAGCTCAAGTAATCCAATTACAAAGATTAATATGATGATTCCAATGGCTGCACCATATGGCCAGTTGTTGGATGTACCAAATTGCATTTGGACAATGTTAGCGATTTTCGTTGAAGTAGTAGAGCCTCCAAGTAAGGAAGGTGCTAAGAAATCACCCATGGACAACGCAAAGGAATAGGTTGCTCCTGTAATAATTCCAGGAAGTGATAAAGGAATCACAACTTTACATAAGGTCTTAAAGCCATTACATCCTAAGTCCTTAGAGGCTTCCATTAGATTTCTTGGAATCTGCTCTAAGGAAGTATAAATCGGCATTAATACATATGGTGTATAAATATGTACCATAGCAAGAATGACGGAAATATTACTATACAAAAATACATCTAAGGGTTTGTTGGTAATCCCTAGCCACATTAGGAAGGAATTTAAAACACCGTTGGTACCTAAAATAATTTTCCATGCATAGGCTCTCATAATATAACTAACCCAAAGTGGAATAATTGCCATCATATATACCATTTGCTTATATTTTACTTTTTGTACCACAAAATTAATAAAATATGCAAGTGGAAAACTAATAATCACTGTAATCACAGTTACAATTAGCGAGGTTTTTAAGGTGTCAAGAAGCAAGGTATATTGCCCTTTGCTCCCACCCTGAGAAGCAAAAAATTTTATGTAGTTTTCCAATGTAAATTCCTTTACTACATCAAAGGGACCATTTTTCCAAAAGCTATAGATAAATAAATTTACATAAGGAAGTACCAAAAACATAAAGAGCCATATGGCTACTGGGGCGATAATCCCATATTTTAAAAATTTATGTTTTGTTTTTTTCTTTTCCATATAGTTCACATCCTTTTACAAGAGGATTGAAAAAAGTGTATCCCTTTCTCCAATCCTCTACTGTTCTACTCTAATGCTCATCCACTAACTTTAGTTGGCAGTTTTTACTTCTACCCATACTTCATTGTAGCGGTCTCTATTTTCTACATATTGCCAGAAATTAATTTTAGCGAAAAATTCCTCTAAGGAATCTGCGTTAGTTGCTTCAATTAACTCTTTGTCCATATGGTCTAAGGCTTTTTCATTTACTACAGAATAATAGGTTGCTGCTGCACCAAGTGCTTGACCTTCTGGACTTGTTACCCAATCCATCCATTTCATAGCTAGATCTTTATGCTTTGCACCCTTTACAATCATTAAACGGTCCATCCAACCAGTACAGCCCTCTTTTGGAATTGTCCATTTTAGGTTTCTTCCTTGGTCGTTTAACTCTTTTACAGTAAGAGGCCAACCAATGGCTACATCTACCTCTTTATTGGCAAATAAATCGTTTAACTCTCCTGCAGATACCCAATATTTTCTTACGCTACTATTGATTTCGCTTAATTTTTTCTTTGCATCTGCTAATTGTTCCTCTGACATATTGTAAATAGCTGTTTTGTCTTGTGCATCTAAGCCTTCCATTTGACCAATCATATAGATATTACTGATATCATCATATAAGCTGATTCGTCCTTTGTAGGCTGGATCCCAGAAAATATCCCAAGAAGTAGGCTCTTCTTTGATTACATCTGCATCATATACTAGGTAATCAGGTCCCCAAAGATAAGGTACACCGTAAATTTTTCCATCCTTTTCTACGTCTTCCAATTTTACGCTGTCATTAATGTCATTCCAGTTGGATAATTTTGTAACATCAATTTCCTCTACCATTCCATTTTGTACCAAGTAGCCTGCCATATCTCCAGAAGGTGAAATTACATCATAAGTATCACCACCACCAGCCTTTAGCTTAGCAGCTAAGTCATCACTGGTAGTAAAGTAGGTGGCATTTACTTTACAGCCATTTTCTTTTTCAAACTGTTCTGTAAAGGAAGTATCTGCATATCCTTCCCATACTAATAGGTTTAGTACCTTTTCGTCACTGCCGCTGCTTCCTTTACTTCCTCCACAGCCTGTTAGCATTGTCATAGAAAGTGTTACTGTAAGGGTTGCTGCAATTAATTTTTTTAAATTTAGCTTTCTCATAATGATGTCCTCCTTTGTATGTCTACACGTTTACTTAGAACAAAGTGTCATAAATGACACTTATGAGTTTGCAATGCAAACTCGATTCTAGTGCGTCTTACGACGCAATTTCCTAAAACGGAACAAATAATGCAAAACAAAAAGCAACGAAACCTATGCTTTGATAAGCTCCGTTGCTTTTTATTGTTGTTCTTGTGATAAGTTTATTTAATACCCTATACCATGTATAAAGTCAACCTGAAATTTTAACTAATTATTTTTATTTTTAAGTATAATGTTTGTATTTTTTTACTTTGTAAATTGACTTTCAGATTGCATTTTGATAAATTTTTAAAATATAAAAAGCAATATAACCTTATACTTACTATAGACTTTTTATTAAAAAAGGAGGTTGCTTATGGACTTACAGCATTTATCAATTGGCCAAATGGCAAAGCTTAACCATGTATCGGAACAAACTCTACGACTCTACGACAAAATGGATTTATTAAAGCCTATTGAGCTAAACGAGGAAACGGGGTATCGCTATTATTCCATTGCTCAATCTGCAGCCTTGGATATGATTCAATATTATAAGGATATGGGGATTCCCTTAAAAGAAATTCATGAACGTCTAAATGCCATGAATTTAAATACTATGCCTGCTATTTTGCAGGATCGATACGATTACATTGAAACAGAAATGGAGAAATTAAAAATCAGTCAGGCTACCATTCTAAGAAGTATTGACAGCTTTAATCGCTATATGTCTCTTCCTCAGATTGGGAAAATTTTCTTTGAATATATTCCCGAGCGAGAAATTTGTGTGTATCATACGGGAGCTGATTTTTTCACCTACTCCTATTACGACTATGAATATCACCTTAGAATGTTTAAGGATTATTTAATTGAGCATCACTTTCCAATTTCTTATTTTACTAATGTGGGAACTATGATGCGCCATGAGCGTATGGCTACAGAGGTGCCTGATTTTTATAGTGACGAGATTTTTGTATTTATTGATAAAGGAATTAACTGTCCTTTACAAACAGAAAAAGTGCCCGCTGGCACTTATATGTCTATGTGTTGTAATGTGTTTGAAGAGGAAAAGCATTACGCCCAACAGCTTTTTGATGAATTAAAAAAGCAAAATTATAAAATTCTCGGCGACTACCTTTGTGAAGTGGTCGCCGAATATCCCAATAGTGAAAACGGTCAAAGGGAAATTTTTTATAAAATGCAGGTACGAATTAAGTAAGACA
>JAFPBJ010000034.1 GCA_017390525.1 Lachnospiraceae bacterium
ATAGTTTGCATATACATCATTTACTTTTGCAAAATCATTCATATCTTTAATAAACACAGTTGTTTTAATTACATCTTCGCTAGATGCTCCTGCTTCTTTTAAAAGTGCAATTAAGTTTCCAATTGCTTGATTTGCTTGTACAGTAATATCCCCTTCTACTAATGTATTAGTTGCTGGGTCAATTGGAATTACACCTGAAGTATAAATAATCCCGTTTACTTCAATGGCTTGTGAATAAGGTCCAATTGCTGCTGGTGCTTTGTCTGTTTTAATAATGTTTTTTGTCATGTTTCTCATCCTCCATATCATTGTTTGGTTTTCATCATACATACGGATTACCCCGTACTTTGTATGATATTATTTAATAAAAATGCTGTCGTCTTTTATTGTAATTTTATCTTGCTTTAACAATCTTCCAACAGCACGTTTAAACGCATTTTTACTAAGTCCAAATTCCTTCTTAATTAATTCTGGATTTGCCTTATCTGTAAAGGGAAGTCTGCCACCAATTTCTTCTATTCTATCCATAATCATTTTGGCATCCTTATCCATTTGGATATATGCCTTTTCCTGCAAGCTTAAATCTAGCTTTCCATCGCTTCTGACAGAAACAATTCTAGCCTTCACTACCTGACCAATTTTTAGCTTTTGATGTACTTCCTTTTTAGGAATTAGGCCATGATACTGATCCTCAACTGCTACAAATACACCAAAATTATCACTAAATTCATAGATGCGTCCTGTAACATGTTGATTTTCCTTAAAATCTCCATCATGTCTTAAATGATGATAAATCTTCATAGTAGCACAGAGACGTTTACTTTTATCTAGGTAAAGAGATACTAAATATTCCTGTCCTACCTCTACCTTAGTAGTTTGTTCTTTAAAAGGCAATAACAAATCCTTTTCTAAGCCCCAATCTAAAAATGCCCCAATATTCGTTACTTCCTTTACCTTAAGAGGCGCTATTTCTCCAATGGTAAGGGCTGGGGTATTGGTGGTAGCAATGATTCTATCACTAGAATCCTTATATATAAATACTTCTAAGGCATCCCCTATTTTTGTATCCTTTGGTACCTGTTTCATTGGAAGTAATACATTATTTTGATCCGATTGTCTTGTTTCATTTAGATAAATTCCAAAATCCACTATTTTTACTACATTTAACGTTTGAAGCTTTCCAATTTCAAGCATTCCTACACCTCCTTTTTCCTTGTAAATTCTACTACAACATAAGGCTTATCTTCTTCATTATTAAGAGCAACCACCACATTATCCTGCTCCTTCGAAATCTTTGGATAAATCATATCTCCTAGCACCGCGGCTTGTTTATATTCTGCTCTCATTCTACCGATTACAAAGCCTTTTTCCAAATACTCTAGTGCAAATTCAATATACTTGCTATTATTCACATGATGATTGGTATCTATGTGCATTTTTAATATCTGAAAAGGCTCTTTTTCTATTAATTCATTTGGCACCTTAATTTTTCTAGGTAAATATTCCATAGAAAGGGGCTCATTTAGCTCATATTTTAAAATAGCTTCCCCCTCTGGCTTTACAGGATGGTTGGTATCGGTATCTATGTAAGTCCAAATGGAATTCGCACTAGCAATTCGCTTTCCCTGTTGGTCTACGATATCAAAATTACGATATCCAAGCATTCCCTTAAATTCATATGCCCAGGTTCCAATATCAATGCTTTCTCCAAAGGTTGGAAAGCGCTCAACCTCTATCTGCCATCCAAGTAATAACCAAGCTCTATGCTGCTGATACAAATAATCTAATCCTACTCCTATGTCCTCGGAATGAAAGGTACTACAATCTTGAAAATAATTTACAACTTGAGTCATAGTGGTCATTCTATTTTGGTCCACTTCACTATATCGTACTCTTGTATTCATTTTGTACATGACGTTTATCTCCCTACTGATTTATAACATCTAACACTTTTGTAAACTCTAGCTTACCTCCAAATAAGTCTAGTGCGCTTCCAATGGTAACATCTAAATGATTGTTACCTAATTCCTTTAGCAATAAAATATCCTCATAGCTTCCTACTCCACCTGCATAGGTAATAGGCTTGTCCTGAAATCTTCCTAACAGCTTAACAAGCTCTGTTTCAATTCCCCTTGCCTTTCCCTCAACATCTACTGCATGAATTAAGAATTCATCACAATACTGAGATAAATTAGCTAAGGTTTCTTCTGTCACCCTTGTATCTGTAAATTGTTCCCATCTATTGGTAACAATATAATAGTCCTGCCCTTTTTTTCTACAGCTAAGGTCTAAGACCAAGCGAGTGGCATCCTTAGTTCTTGTTTCCTTTAGCAGGGCTTTTAAATTATCATAATGAATCTTTCCATTTTGAAAAACGTAGGAAGTACAGATTACATGAGATGCCCCTTTTTCCAAAAATAATCCTGCATTCTCAGCAGTTACTCCACCACCAATTTGTAAGCCTTGTGGAAAACGACTAAGTGCCAAAAAGGCTTGCTCTAAATCCTTTTCATACTCTAGTGTTCCCGCTTGATTTAGCAAAATAATATGTCCGCCCTTAAGGTTATTTTTCTTATATAAATCAGCATAAAATCCTGCATCTTGATTAGATACAAAGTTCTCCACCACAAAATTTGTGCTGTTTTTTAAGCTGCCACCTACAATTTGCTTCACCGAACCGTCATGAATATCAATACATGGTCTAAACTTCATCTTACGTCCTTTCTCACTTACAAAACATATCCGCTCTTTTTATAAACCACCTTGTATACAAAAAGCTTTTATAAACAATTGTTTATAAAAGCTTAAAAAACTGGGCTACTGCGATTCGAACGCAGAGATGCAGGAGTCAGAATCCTGTGCCTTACCATTTGGCGATAGCCCAACAATCGCGTCCCATGACGCATTTACTACAGTGAAATATTATACACTAATTTGTAAGGTAAAGCAAGGACTTTTTTCTTTTCCTTTAATGGAACACTAGGCAATGCTTCGCATCCCATTGTTTCTTTGATAAAATCTAGAAGATTATAATAATTTTCTCTAGCACTTTCCATTTAATGTATTATCCTTTTCATTTCCTATCTGATAAGTATAGGAACCATCTACGAGTGTGTACGAAGCAAGAATGGTATTTTTTTCTTCATTTGCTCATATATATAATTTCTATTAAAATACTCACCAATAACAGAATTATCTAATAGATATGTTGTAAAATGTGCAATATAATAAGCAAGATATTCACATGCTGAATCAAGGAGTGTAGTCTTTCTTTCTCTATGTCATACTTTCCTTCATAGCTTTCCATTAGCGTTTTTTCTTTGCAAAGGCTTAATTCCTGACTAGCTACAAGAGACTCTACATACATTGCACTACTTCGTTCTTCCTTTGCAAATTTCCCATAGATTTTGTTGAATGACTCGTTCTGACTCATAGTCTAGGGCAGAGGTTGCTTCATCAAAAATTAGAATTTTAGGATTACAAAGTATGGCTCTTGCAATGGCAATTCTTTGTTTTGCCCTCCTGATAGACCAGTTCCCATTTCTCCTACTTCTGTATCATAGCCCTCTGTTAATTCCGTAATAAATTCATGGGCACCTGCGATTTTTGCTACTCGAATAATTTCATCCATAGAGGCTGCTGGATTTTGCAGTGCTATATTATCCCGAATACTTCCCTTGAATAGGAAATTTTCTTGTAGCACCACTCCAATTTGTCTTCTTAGCCATGCTGGATCTGCTAACGCAATATCTGTTCCATCTATTAAAATCTTTCCACTTTCTAGCAGATACTTAGACTTCTAGCTTTGCGTCCTTATGTTTCCATAAGTTTGCCCCTTATTTTACTATTAATTTTATACTCTCGGCGATTATTTTACATTTTTTTATCTTTCTTTTCAACATTTTTAAAGTCTTCACTATATCTGCTAGATTACTCCCCTTTTCCCCACTAGGAATAAAACACCTCTTTTAAAAATAACCCTTCTGGAGCTGCAAGAAAGCCTGCATCCTTTCGCTCTAAGCTTTCTAATGCTTTTTCTACCTCCTCTACTTTTCGCTTTCCACTTCCTACCTCAATTAAAGTCCCTGTAATAATTCTTACCATATTATACAAAAATCCATTCCCATGAAAGCTTAGAATAATCCAATCTCCCTCTTTCACAATTTGAATCGAGTAAATTTCTCTTACAGAGGATTTTTTCATTTTTTTATTCGAACAAAAGCCTTTAAAATCGTGGACACCTTCTAAATAACTTGCTGCTTCCTTCATTTTCTCTATAGAAAGGTGGTCTTTATACTGAAAGCAATATTTCCTTTCAAATATATTTGGTACCTCACCATTCCAAATACGATATTCATATATTTTACTTTTTGCATTTAAACGGCTATGAAAACGCTCCCCTGCTATATCCATTTTCAAAATTTTAATATCCTTAGGTAATTCCTCATTTATTTTTTTCTTCAAAGCTTTCACATCTACAGACTGATTTGTATAAAAATTTGCTACCTGTCCTAAAGCATGCACTCCTCTATCTGTTCTTCCAGAGCCAATTACTTTTATTTCCTCCCCCAGTAGCATACTTAATTTTTCCTCTAGCTTTCCTTGTATGGTAAGGTCAGTATTGCCTTGTAATTGCCAACCGTTATATTTTCCACCATCATATGCGAGTATCATTTTAATATTGTACATTTTATTTTCCATTTTCCCTCTAAGCTCCATTCACAACATATTTTAAAGCTACACTTTTTTATTGTAACGATTAAATCGCTATTTTTCAACGGATTTTTATCTCTCACTTAACTTTCTTAATTTTTTTTCAAAAATACCATTGACAAATTAATTTTTCAAGTTATAATAAAAGCATATCAGATGAACAAAGGCGTTCTCACAGTGGTGGGAGCGTCTTTTTTTTCTAAAAAAATTTAGAAATGGAGGAAACTATATGAAGAAGCTAGAAATCATAATCAAACCAGAAAGACTTGAGGATTTAAAAACAATCCTTGATAATTGCAATGCAACAGGTCTTATGATTACAAATATCATGGGTTATGGTAACCAAAAGGGTTACAAACGCATTTATCGCGGTAACGAGTACAATGTAAATCTCCTTCCAAAAGTAAAAGTGGAGTCAGTGGTTGCAAAAGAATCTGCCGATAGTATCATTGATACAGTTGTAAAAGAAATCAGCACTGGTCACTATGGTGATGGTAAAATTTTTGTTTACGATGTAGAAGATGTTGTAAGAATTCGTACTGGTGAACAGGGTTCTGCAGCATTATAGGATTTATTCGTAACACTTGTAAACTAAATATGTAACACATTGATTATCAAGGGAGATAATTGCACAAAGCGCGATTACTCTCTTTTTTATTTATCAGAATGGAGGAATAGTGTGAAAAAATTTTTTCACACCTAAGATTTGTGCTTCGCACAAACTTATATGCGCATAGTACAGCGCAAGATTGGAGGAATATTATGGACGTATCACAATTAATGAACATTATGTGGACTATGGTTGCCGCATTTTTAGTATTTTTTATGCAAGCAGGCTTTGCAATGGTTGAGGTTGGTTTTACTAGAGCAAAGAATGCCAGTAACATTATTATGAAGAACCTAATGGACTTTGTACTTGGTTCTCTCTTCTTTTTCCTAATTGGTTTTGCCCTTATGTTTGGTGGGGATAACCCATTTATTGGAACTTCAGGATTTTTTGATCCATTGTCACTTGATGTAGCAGGCTTTGATGCTTTAGCACCAGCAGTATTTTTATTTTTCCACACAGTATTCTGTGCAACTGCTTCTACCATTGTTTCAGGTGCTATGGCTGAACGTACTTCCTTTAAAGCGTACTTAATTTATAGTGCTTTAATTAGTTTAATTATTTATCCTGTAACAGGTCACTGGATTTGGGGTGGCGGATTCTTAAGCTCTCTTGGTTTCCACGACTTTGCAGGTTCCACTGCAGTTCACTCTGTTGGTGGTTGGTGTGCTTTAATTGGTGCTTCTATTGTTGGACCTAGAATGGGTAAATACAAAGATGGTAAACCACAAGCAATCCCAGGACATAACATTCCACTTGGAGCACTTGGTGTATTTATTTTATGGTTCTGCTGGTTTGGATTTAACTGTGGTAGTACTACCGCTGTTGTTCCAGAGCTTGGACACATTGCAATCACTACAAACCTAGCAGCTTGTGCTGCAACCTTTGTCACTCTTGCCTTTACTTGGATTCTTTATGGCAAACCTGACGTTTCTATGTCACTAAATGGTTCTTTAGCTGGTTTAGTTGGTATCACAGCAGGTTGTGACGTAGTTGGCCCTTATGGAGCAATTGCCATTGGTGCAATTTGTGGTATTTTAGTAGTATTAGTAATTGAATTCTTAGATAAAGTCCTTAAAATCGATGATCCAGTTGGTGCTTGTGGTGTTCACTTAGCATGTGGTGTTGTTGGTACATTACTTACTGGTGTATTCATTACAAAAGATGGATTAGAGGTTGTAAATGCTGGATTATTAGAAGCAGGAAAGGCTGCTCTGTCTAAATTAGAATTCTTAGGAGTACAATTTATTGGTGTAGCTTGTGTTGGTGTTTATGTATGTATCATGGCATTTATTATCTTCAAGGGCTTAGCTTTAACAATTGGACTTAGAGCTACTGCTGAAGAAGAAGAAATCGGTATGGATATTGCTGAACATGGGACATCTGCATACAGCGATTTCGATGTAAAACCTAACTAAATTTTGGTGAAAAGATAATACTTTAAATAGTTTATCTTTTTATATATGACATTCTCCCCTATTTTATAAAAAACCATTGTTACCCTTGTGGTGGCAGTGGTTTTTTTATGTTATACTAAGCATGTCTATTTTGATTAAGAAAGGGAGGAAAATTTTATGAATCAAATTATTATTGCCCACAGAGGAGCTTCTAGTCTTGTTCCAAAAGAAAACACCTTAGAAGCCTTTGAGAAAGCTATCAGCCTTCAGGTGCCCTATGTAGAGTTTGATGTAAGACGTACAAAGGATAAGAAGCTTGTCGTCTTCCATGATAAAAAAATAAACAACATTCCTTTACGCTCTCTTACCTATTATGAATTAAATGAAATTGCTAAAAAGGACGGGTACGATGTGCCTACTTTTCTAGATGTATTAAAGCTATGCCAAGGAAAAATCAAACTAGATATTGAATTAAAAGAAACTGGCTATGAACAGGAGGTAGTTTCCTATGTGACTTCTCTTTATGATTATAAGGATTATATGATCAAATCCTTTC
>JAFPBJ010000035.1 GCA_017390525.1 Lachnospiraceae bacterium
AACTACCAAAACTTCACTAGGACTTGGGATTTTGCTAGCAGTGATATTTGGAGCGGCAAATGCCTACTTAGGACTTCGAGTGGGAATGACAGTATCCGCTTCCATACCAGCAGCGGTGATTTCCATGGGAGTCATTCGTGTTCTTTTAAAAAGAGAATCTATTCTAGAAAATAATATGGTACAAACCATAGGCTCCGCAGGAGAATCTGTGGCAGCAGGAGCAATTTTTACATTACCTACCCTATTTTTGTGGGCTAGTGAGTGGGGAGATAATCCACCTTCTCTACTTAGAATTACCTCCATAGCGTTATGTGGAGGAATACTAGGCGTTCTTTTTATGGTACCCTTAAGAAAAGCATTAATTGTAAAGGAGCATAAGACGCTTCCGTATCCAGAGGGAACTGCCTGTGCCCAAGTATTAAAGGCAGGGGAGCAAGGAGCTAGCAAAGCGGGAATTGTATTTTCCGGACTATTTATTTCAGCAGTATATAAATTCATTGCAGATGGCTTTAAAATCATAAAAAGCGAACTACACCTAGAATTTCCTCGCTTTGGAAGAGGTGCCCTAGGAATTGATATATTACCAGCATTGGTAGGAGTAGGCTACATTTGTAAAATTAAAATTGCCACCTATATGCTGACAGGAGGCGTGCTAAGCTGGCTGGTACTCATGCCTTTAATCGGTGTATTTGGCGGTGAAACCATATTTTACCCAGGAACAGTACCCATTTTGCAAATGGATAGCTGGGCACTATGGAGTAATTATATTAAATATATTGGAGCAGGCTGCGTTGCTATGGGAGGAATTTTAAGCCTGATAAAATCCTTTCCTTTGATTGTCACAACCTTTATGGCATCTATTAAGGATTTTAAAGGAAACCAAGGAGAAAAAGAGGTAACAAGAACAGAAAATGATCTTCCTATGAAGACAATTGTACTAGCAATCGTAGCGGTAGCAATTGTAGTGTGGTTGTTACCCTTTGTTCCAGTCAATTTCTGGGGCGCGCTATTAATTATTATATTTGGCTTTTTCTTTGCCACAGTGTCCTCAAGACTAGTGGGCTTAGTAGGAAGTAGTAATAATCCTGTATCAGGAATGACCATTGCTACCTTACTAGTAGCTAGCTTGCTTCTTAAGGTGACAGGAAATGATGACGCTCAGGGCATGATAGGTGCCATTTCTATCGGCTCTGTGATTTGTATGATTGCAGCAGTGGCGGGAGACACCTCCCAGGATTTAAAGACAGGATATATCTTAGGAGCCACGCCAAAAAGACAGCAAATTGGTGAATTAATCGGTATTACTGTTTCTGCTCTTACCATTGGAGGCGTACTATATCTATTAGACAGAGCCTGGGGCTTTGGTTCGGAACAATTAGCAGCACCTCAGGCAACCCTAATGAAAATGATTGTAGAAGGGGTAATGGGTGGCAATCTACCTTGGACCTTGGTTATTATAGGAGCGTTTATCGCAATGATTGTAGAACTTTTACACATTCCGGTGCTCCCTTTTGCGGTAGGGCTATATTTACCAATTCACTTAAGTGTAGGAATTATGGCAGGAGCAGTGGTAAGGCACCATATGGAATATAAAAATAGAGAAAGTGAAAAAAAGGAGGGAGTCATAGAAAATGGAATCCTATATACGTCGGGGCTAATTGCAGGAGAAGGCTTAGTGGGAATATTACTTGCAATCTGCGCATTAATTCCTATATCGGGAAAAAGTCTGTCAGATATCTTAGATTTATCAAAGCATATTCAGTATAAAGGAGCCTTGTCTATCCTTGCTTTTGCCTTGCTCATTATGAGTATTTATTATAATTGTGAAAATCAAAAGAAAAAAAGTGTATAGAGGCAGACTTTTATTTGCCTCTATGCAGATTTCTCCCTTTCCTAATCTTCACAAAATTAGGTGAATATGTTATAATAAACTTACTTATGTGAAAAATAGATAATGATATTGAAAGAGGGAAGAACTATGTCAGATTTTAAGTTAGTAGAACAAGACGAAAAGATGAAACAACACGACAGAGAACAAGAACAAATATCTACCAATTATGTAGATAGATACGGGGATGGCTCCGCATTTC
>JAFPBJ010000036.1 GCA_017390525.1 Lachnospiraceae bacterium
CTTTTGTCTTAATTCATATTCCGTTTTATCACTTCGTTGTAGTAAGTATAAGGCTCTACTTTTTCCTCTTTTTAGAAGAATCTCATCCATTTGTTTTTTATCCTCTTTAGAAATCTCCTCATCAACTGCAATATGAAACATTTTCATTTCTCTAGGATATAGGGCACCATACAATTCTTCATCAATATACACTTTCGTTCTCTTTTTCGTAGTAGGAAGAAGTTGGGTGATAACCATACTAATCTTCCTTCTCTTTTTTCTTATCCTTAGCTGCTGTTTCTTCTACTCCTTGTGCACCTTCTGGAATAATTCCATATTCTACACGAACTGCCTCTTCAATCTCTTTCATAATCTCAGGATTTTCTTTTAAAAATGTTTTGGCATTTTCTCTACCTTGCCCAATCTTATTATCCTTATAGGCATACCATGCCCCACTTTTATTTATAATATTACAGTTTGCCGCTAAATCAAGTACATCTCCTTCTTTTGAGATACCTTCTCCAAACATAATATCAAATTCTGCCTCTTTAAAAGGTGGTGCAATCTTATTTTTTACTACCTTAATTCTTGTTCTATTACCAATCACCTCTCCGCCTTGTTTTAACGCCTCAATTCTTCTTACATCCATACGAATAGAGGAATAAAACTTAAGTGCACGTCCACCAGTAGTAGTTTCTGGATTACCAAACATAACACCAACCTTTTCACGCAATTGGTTAATAAAAATAACGATACAATTTGACTTACTAATAACCGCTGTTAACTTACGAAGTGCCTGAGACATTAATCTTGCTTGAAGTCCTACATGAGAATCTCCCATATCACCATCAATTTCAGCCTTAGGAACTAATGCTGCTACTGAATCCACAATTACAATATCTACTGCACCAGAACGTACCATTGTTTCTGTAATCTCAAGTGCTTGTTCTCCATTATCTGGTTGAGAAATATAAAGATTGTCAATATCTACCCCAATCTTACTTGCATAAGCTGGATCTAATGCATGCTCTGCATCAATAAAGCCTGCAATTCCTCCATTCTTCTGTACTTCCGCAATCATATGTAGTGCTACTGTTGTTTTACCACTAGATTCTGGACCATATACCTCTACAATTCTTCCCTTAGGAACTCCACCTAAGCCTGAGGCTATATCTAGACTCAAAGAGCCTGTTGATACTGTTTCTACATTCATGTGAGCACTAGAATCCCCTAGCTTCATAACTGCTCCCTTACCATATTGTTTCTCAATTTGTGACAATGCTGCATCTAATGCCTTTAATTTTTCTTCTTTTATCATATTAATCCTCATTTCTTTTCGTTTTCCAAACTTATGTTCGTTTTTTATATCATAATATACTTTACCTAAGATGTCAACCTTTTTCTAAAAATCCACCAAAACACCTCCTTAGTTATATCATTATAAAATCATAATTACTGAAAATTCGGCGATACGCCATACTCATTGTAGAAATTACAATGTAAGAATAGAACATTTAAAGTATACTATATCTTTTACCTCTTTACAAGGAAAAAGCGTATAAAAAATTTTTACATTTTTTATACGCTTCTTCTGTTTTAGATTCTTAATCCTTGGTCACATAGCTTCGGTTAATTTGCATAAGGAAGCTTCACAGTAAAGGTAGTTCCTTCCCCTAAGGTACTTTCTACTTGAATGGTTCCGTTATATCGTTCCACAATATGCTTTACAATAGAAAGTCCTAAGCCAGTTCCTCCTTGTTTTCTTGAGCGTCCCTTATCTACACGGTAAAAGCGTTCAAACAAGCGGTCTAAGTGTTGTTTTCCAATACCAATACCAGTATCCTTTACTTCAAATACCAATTCCTTGTTGTGTTGACAGCACATAATATGAATGGAACCTTCTTCTGTATATTTAATGGCATTATCAATTAAATTCGTAAAAATTTCTCTAAGCTGAAATTCATTTCCCATAAAAATCCCTACATTATCAGAGATTTCTTGCACTATTTCTACCTCTTTTTTACATTTTGAGGATACAAATTCTATTACATCTAATAAAATTGCTTTTACATCACACTGACTTTTTTGAATTTCCTGCTGTGATTCAATTTCAGATAGCACTAATACATCTTGAATCAAGGAGCACAATTTTTCTGCCTCTACATCAATAATATTTAAGAAACGCATGGCTACCTTTTCATCATGAATAGCACCATTTTTTAATGTATCTACAAAGCCACGAATAGAGGTAAGCGGCGTTTTTAGCTCATGGGTTACGTTAGACATAAAATCCTTTCTCATAGTCTCAAGCTTCTTAAGATTGCTCACATCATCAATCACTAAAAGCACACCACTGCTTCTTCTATTTTCTCCTTGTAAAAGAGCTCCCGTTGCTCGCAAAAACTTGGTCTCTTGCTTATTGATTTCAAATTCACTTACTAAACAGCTTCCATTTTCTTTTACCTGATCAATTAGCTCTGTTAGGCTTGAATTTCTAACAATTTCAAATAAGGAACTATTAGTAATATCTTTCGTTTCCTGAAACATAAGTTTAAAGCTATCGTTACAAAATAAAATCTCATACTGCGAATTCACAGCCACCACTGCACTATTCATACTAGATAAAATTGTTTCCAATTCAATATTTCGGCTGGTAAGCTGGTCTCTTTGTATGCGCAAGCTTTTCGCCATTTTATTAAAGGCTATTGCTAATTGCCCAATTTGATTTTGCTCAGTAATTCGAATTTCCTGATCGTAATTTCCTTCCGATATGTCCTTTGCCATATCTGTTAATTGATTTAATGGTGCCGTAATTTTTCTTGAGAAAAATATAGCCAAAATTACTGCTAATATTGTTCCCCAAAACAAGGACTGTATCACAAAGGAAATAATGGTTACCTTAAGCTTGGTCATGCCTGAAAGAGGAACTGCTAATCGAAGCACATAGATTTCTCCCATACTTTCATAGGAAAGGGCATTATATTCATATTCCTCTCCTGTAGTTTCTGAATATCTTGTAGCACTTCCCTCTCCTTCTTGTAGCGCCTGTTTTATTTCTGGACGCTTACTATGATTTTCCATTCTTCCAATTTCTTTCACAGCAGAATCTGCTAAAATAACACCTTCATCATTTAAAATCGTTATTCTTACATTATATTTTTTTGCTTTTTTTAAAGCAAAATCCTTTAAATCACTTGTTGATGTGATTTCAAGCTCTTCCAACTCGTCTGCTAAGATTTTCACATGGGCCTGATTGATTTCTTGATTCTGTTTTTCTATCATGCGATAGCCTTTTTGCCAAAAGGACGATACTGCAAAAATAATTACTACTGCAATTACAATAAAATATGTGACAAACAGTTTTTTTTGCATATTCAGACCCCCTTTATTCTATTCATTACTAAATTTATAACCAACGCCTCTTACAGTTTTAATTAGCGTTGGATTACTATCATCTTCCTCGATTTTCTTTCGTAAATTACGGATATGTACATCTACTGTTCTACTTTCTCCAAAATAATCAAAGCCCCATATTCTTTCTAGCAATTGGTCCCTTGAAAAAACTTTTCCTCGATTGGTAGCTAATAAATAAAGAAGCTCGAATTCCTTTAGAGCCAACTCTATCTGGACTCCATTTTTCGTAACCTCTCTCGTGTCCTTATTTATCATTAAATTTTTAATTTGAATTTGATTTGTGCTTTCTTCCTTAATCTGTCCATTTCTTCTTAATACTGCCTTAATTCTTGCCATAAGCTCATGGATTCCAAAGGGCTTAGTAAGGTAATCATCTGCACCAATTTCAAGGCCTAATACCTTGTCAATTTCACTGCTTTTTGCAGTTAATAAAATAACAGGAATATGAGCAATGCTTGGAGTTTGACGAATCTGCTTTAACACCTCAATCCCATCCATACCTTCTAGCATCCAGTCTAAAAGCACCAAATCTACTTCATTACTTTTTAGTATTTCTAATGCTTTCTCTCCACTTTCAGCCAAAAGTACGTCATACTGATTCATTTCTAAATTATACTGAATCAATTCTAAAATGTGCTCCTCGTCATCTACAGCTAAAATTCTTTGTCTGCCCATATTTCCTGTTTCCTTTCTATCCTGTTTTATTCTTCCATCTCGCCAGTTACAATATATTTCATCCAACCTGCGATATTAGTAGCATGGTCTCCCATACGCTCTAAATATTTAATAATCATAAGATAATCTACACATTGAGGAATCCATTTTTTATCCTCTGTCATACGTTTCTTTAAATCTTCTCTGATTTCAACGAAATAATTGTCCACTATATCATCTTTTTCCCTTACTTTTTTTGATTCTTCCACATCCTCAGCCACATAGCTATTAATTGCCTGCACTACCATATCCTTCATAGCCTCTACCATTGGAACCAAAGCACTTGGCTGTACCATAGGATCCTTCTTGATTAGCTCAAGTACATATTCCGATATATCCGAACAATGGTCTGCAATTCTTTCTATATCAGTAATAATTTTCATAATGGAAGATACTTTTCTAAGATCTGTAGCAATAGGCTGCTGTTTCGCAATAATCAAAATACACTCTATCTCTATTTTTCGCTCCAAATCATCAATTTCATCATCTCTGGCAATTACCTCTGTGGCATGCTCTGCACTTAATTCTGTTAATGCCAAAATCATTTTATCAATGGACTCTTCTAAAATGGTTGCCATTTTAATGACATCATTATTTAGCGTTCGCAAATCATTTAAAAAAGCTACTCTGGTAGACATCTCTTCATCTCCTTATACAATAAATGTTTTCTTTTTAAAAATCAATAGGTTTATCCAAATCTTCCTGTAATATATTCTTCTGTTTTCTTTTCCTGAGGATTTTCAAAGATTTTTTCTGTAGTATTGTATTCAATTACTTCTCCATTTAAGAAAAATGCAGTTTTATCAGAAATACGACTTGCCTGTTGCATATTATGAGTAACAATAATAATCGTATAATCCTTTTTTAGCTCTACTGCCAAATCCTCAATCTTTAAGGTAGAAATTGGATCTAGCGCTGAGGTTGGCTCATCCATTAAAATAACCTCTGGTTCTACTGCTAAGGTTCTTGCAATGCAAATTCTTTGCTGTTGACCACCAGATACTCCTAGGGCACTTTTTTTCAAACGATCCTTTACCTCATCCCAAATTGCTGCCTGACGTAAGCTTTTTTCTACAATCTCATCTAACTGTGATTTTTTACGGATTCCGTGAATACGAGGTCCGTATGCTACATTGTCATAAATTGACATAGGGAAAGGATTAGGCTGTTGAAATACCATTCCTACTCTAGAACGTAATTTTGTAACATCAATGTTATCGTAGATATCCTCTTTGTCTAAATATATTTTTCCATCAATTTTTACATTTTTCACCAAGTCGTTCATGCGATTCATGGTTTTTAAAAAGGTTGATTTTCCACAGCCTGATGGACCAATAAAAGCAGTAATTTCATTTTCTTTTATTTCCATATTGATATTCTTTAAGGCTTGAAACTCGCCATAATGTAAATCCAAATTTTGTACATCAAATTTTGTATTTTTTTCTTTTTCTTTGTTAATTACCATTTTTTTCATTCCTTTTCCACCTCTACTGATTTTTACTTCCAATTACTTTTGTTATGTATTTTGATAAAAAGTTTAGTGCTACAATCATTACGATTAATACTACACCAATAGC
>JAFPBJ010000037.1 GCA_017390525.1 Lachnospiraceae bacterium
CTATATTGAGCCATATGCATCCTCTACCTGTGAAATGATTGCAGAGATTTTGCAATATATTGTGGATAAACCAAAGCTAAAACCCATTGAGGCAGATGCCATGTACTCAGGAATTTTAGTAGATACAGATAACTTTGTGACCAAAACAGGGGTAAGAACCTTTGAGGCAGCAGCTTATTTAAGACGAAGTGGTGCAGATGTAACTAGAGTAAGAAAGATGTTTCGTACCGATATGGACTCCTATAAGATTCGAGCAGAGGCAGTGCATAACGCAGAAGTATTTATGGACTATTTTGCTATTTCTATCTTCCCAAGTGCAGGGATAGACAGTCCAACTGTACTAGCTGCCCAGGTGGCAAATGAGCTTCTTGATATTGCAAGAATTCGAGCTTCTTTCGTATTTACCAATCTGAATGGCAAGGTATATATTAGTGCCCGTTCCATTGATGATGTAAATGTTCAGGTGATTATGGAACGCTTAGGTGGTGGAGGCCATTTAACAGTGGCAGGAGCACAGCTTCCTGGAGTAACTTCAGAAGAGGCTGTTTCTCAATTAAAAGAAATTTTATCACAATTAATAGAAGAAGGAGATATATAAATGGAAGTAATTTTATTAGAAGATGTGAAATCATTAGGAAAAAAAGGTGATAAGGTAAAAGTAAATGATGGATATGCTAGAAACTTTATTTTACCTAAAAAATTAGGTGTGGAAGCCACCAACCAAAATTTAAATGATTTAAAGCTACAAAAGGCACATGAAGAAAAGGTAGCAAAGGAACAGCTAGAAGCTGCCCAAGCCTTTAAAAAGGAATTAGAAAACAAATCTGTAGAGCTTTTCTTAAAGGTAGGAGAAGGGGGAAAAACCTTCGGTACCATTTCAGCAAAGGAAATTGCTCAGGCAGCTAAGGAGCAGTTAGGCTTTGAGCTTGATAAAAAGAAAATCCATGTACAAGAGCCAATTAAATCCCTAGGAACCCATAATGTAATTATTAAGCTACATCCAAAGGTAAGTGCAGAATTTGCTGTAAAGGTAAAGGAAAAATAATAGTAAAATGGGTTAGAATGGAGGATAAAAGGGCTTATGGAAGAGGCATTAATCAAAAAAACGCCCCCTCATAGTCTAGAGGCAGAGCAGGCTGTGATTGGTTCTATCCTAATGGATATGGAACAAATGGTAGCAGTTTCTGATATACTAGCGCCAGAGGATTTTTACAGTCACCAGAATGGAACCATTTATGGAGCCATGGTTGAATTATATGAAGAAAAGAAAAAGGTGGACCTTATAACCCTTCAAAATAAGCTTAAGGAAAAGGATGTACCAGAAAGTGTATATTCCCTTGAATATATGAGAAGCTTCTTTGATAAAGTACAAACCTCTGTTAATGCTGAGGACTATGCCAAGATTGTAAAGGAAAAAGCTACCTTAAGACGAATTATTAAGACGACAGAAAACATTACAAATGAGTGCTATTTAGGGAAAAATGAGGTTCCTGTTATATTAGAAAGTATTGAAAGAGATGTATTTGCCCTACTCCAAAATCGTATGGGGGCACAGGATTTTGTGCCAATTAAGGATATTGTATTACAAAGCTTAGATGAGATTGCAGAGGCAGCAAAAAACAAGGGAATGGTAACAGGCGTTCCCACTGGCTTTATTGACCTTGATAATAAGCTATCAGGTATGCATCCAGCAGAGCTAATTTTAGTAGCAGCCAGACCTGCAATGGGAAAAACAGCATTTGTACTTAACATTGCACAGCATGTGGCACTAAGAGAGCATATTACTACAGCAATCTTTTCACTGGAAATGCCAGCTCCTCAGCTAGTAAAACGTATGATGTCCTTAGAATCCATGGTAGAAGCACAAGCCATTCGTACTGGTGAGCTAAAGGACGATGAGTGGGAAAAGCTAGCGCAAGGTGCAGGTGCCATTGGTATGTCTAAGCATTTAATTGTAGATGATACCACCCAAACCTTAGCGGAGATTCGCTCTAAATGTCGTGCCTATAAGCAGCAGTATGGACTAGGTCTAGTAATCATTGACTACCTTCAATTAATCGAAACTAGTAGCTCAAGAAAAAATGATTCTAGACAACAACAAATTTCGGAAATTTCAAGAGCCTTAAAATTACTATCTAGGGAAATAGATGCTCCAATTATTGCGCTATCCCAGCTAAGTCGTGCAGTAGATGCAAGACCAGACCACAAGCCTGTATTATCGGATTTGCGTGAATCTGGTGCCATTGAGCAGGATGCCGACGTTGTTATGTTTATTTATCGTGACGACTACTATAATCCTGATTCTGAGAAAAAGAATATTGCAGAAATTATTGTGGCAAAACAAAGAAATGGTTCTACAGGCTCAGTAGAATTAGTATGGTTAGGTCAATATACGAAGTTTGCCAATAAGGAAAAATAAAGTAAATATTTGTCAAAATTCTATGAGAGAAAGCTGTTGTTTTCTCTCTTTTTTGTTGCTATACTGAAAAAAAGGAAAAAATTTACATATTGAAAAAGGAAGGACAAG
>JAFPBJ010000038.1 GCA_017390525.1 Lachnospiraceae bacterium
AAATACTAAATTTTCTAAGCTAAAAATAGAAGATTTTATGCGTAAATATACGGATAAATCTAAGGATGTATCCATTTGTGTACCAAGTAAGGGTGAATTAGAAGTTATTTTTACAAAAATGAATAAGCTAACGAAAGAGGATAGAACCATTAATTGTGGCGCCTGTGGCTATAATAATTGTAAGGAAATGGCGATTGCAATTTATAATGGTTGTAATACACAGGAAAATTGTATTCATTATGTAAAAAATGAAATGCAGGTATTTTCTAACAAAATAGAAAAGCAAAATCAACGAATCATAGATAAAAATGAAGAAATTTCTAGATTTATTCGAGAAGATTTTGAATCCTTAAATCAATCCATTGATGAAATGGTAAAAGGAAATAATGTAAATGCTGAGGAAAGTAATGCCATTAGTAGTGCAATGGTAAAAATATCTCAGTTTTGTGACACCCTTAATACCTCCTTTGGGGAAATTGATGCAGCGTTAAGAAGTTTGAAAAATAATAATGCTAATATTACAAAAATTGCCAATCAAACCCATTTGCTATCTTTAAATGCTATGGTAGAAGCCTCTAGAAATGGTGAGGCTGGTAAGGGCTTTGCGGTAGTTGCAGATGAAATTCAAACGCTATCTCAATCTAGTAGAGTCATGGCAGATGCTAGTGATTCTAATCAGGAAGAGATTGTAAATGCAGTACAAATGCTAATGGAAGAAACAAAGCAGCTTACGAAGGAAATTGCAGATATTAATGAACGACTTACGAATTTGGCAGCTAGTACAGAAGAAATTGTAGCAGAAGCTGATGTGGTAAAAGGTATATCAGATACAGTAAAGGATAGATTAGAAGAACTAAATAGCAACGAAACCTAACAAAAAAGCAACCATATTAAGTATAGTATGGTTGCTTTTTTGTTTTTAATTATATAGCAAGTCTTTTAATATCTTCATAGAAGGTAGGGTAGGAAATGGTAACTACCTCACCATTTAAAATCTCAGTTTCTCCTTCAGCAACTAAGCCTGCAATGGCAAAGGACATTGCAATACGATGATCAAGATTTGTTTCAATAGTTGCACCAGTTAAATGACCAGTTCCTTCAATAATCATACCATCTTCAGTGGCTTCAATAGAAGCATTCATTTTCTTTAAATGATTTACTACCACATCAATTCGGTTAGACTCTTTTACTTTTAATTCCTGTGCATCCTTAATTACAGTAGTACCTTCTGCAAAGCAAGCTAACATAGCAATTGCAGGAATTTCGTCAATTAAAGTTGGAATGATGCTACCACCGATGGTAATTCCTTTTAGGCTACTAGAACGTACTAAAATATCTGCAATTGGCTCGCCAGATACTGTGCGTTCATTTAGTAAAGTAATATCGCCGCCCATTTCTTTACAAACCTTAATAATTCCATCTCTTGTAGGGTTAATTCCTACATTTTTAATTAAAATTTCTGAGTTTGGAACGATTAAGCCAGCCACAATAAAATAAGTGGCAGAAGAAATATCACCAGGTACTTCCACTTTACCACCTGTTAATTTGGTAGCGGGAGATACAGTAGCAGTGGTACCTTCCGTTTCTACATCTACCCCAAAATAACGAAACATAAGCTCTGTATGGTTACGCGAAACGTAAGGCTCTGTTACTGAGGTTTTCCCCTCAGCATATAAGCCCGCAAGTAAAATAGCTGATTTTACCTGAGCAGAGGCAATAGGAGAATCATAATGAATTCCAGTAAGAGGTGCCCCTGTAATACGAAGGGGGGCACAGAAGTTATCATTGATGCTTTCAATTTTTGCTCCCATCATAGAAAGTGGAGTCATAATTCTCTTCATAGGGCGTTTTCTAATAGAAGCATCCCCATCTACAGTACTAACAAAGCTTTGTGCAGCTAAAATACCTGACATTAAGCGAGTAGTAGTACCGCTGTTTCCTACATCTAGTGTATCGCTAGGAGCTTTTAAGCCATGTAGACCATTTCCTTTTATAGTTACTACATCACCTTTATTTTCAATTTCAACACCCATTTTTTGAAAGCAGCTAATCGTTGACAAACAATCTGCTCCCTGTAAAAAGTTGGTAATTTCAGTAGTGCCCTCTGAAAGTGCACCTAGCATAATACCGCGATGAGAAATAGATTTATCTCCTGGAACTGTAATTTCACCTTTTAATCCTTTTAATTTTGTTAATTTCATAGTAATTTTTTATATCCTTTCTTTGATACATAAAAAGTATCATTTATGTTCTATAATGGAATCTCGATATTCTTTTGCAGAAGAAAACAACTGATTTAGGTATTCACCATCTTTATTTTCTAGTGCTTCTAGTGTTTTTTCAATTTGTTGCTTATAAATTCTTAGAAAATGAATGATACTATCCGTATTAGTAAGACAAATATTTTGCCACATTTCAGGGGAAGAGGAGGCAATTCTTGTAGTATCCTTAAAGCCTCCAGCCATAAGACGCCGCATCATTTCATTTTCATCGTCATTATTTTTTACCATATTAGTAAGCTCTGAAGCAATAATATGGGGAACGTGGCTAATAGCCGCAGCAACATTATCATGCTTTGTTGCATCAAGCATAATAGGGATGGCATTTAGTATCTCAATTACCTCTATCATTGTATCCACCATAAAGCTTGGGGTAGAAGAGGTAGGAGTTAACACATAAAATGCATTGCGAAGTAAGGTAGCAGAAGAACTTTGATATCCTGTTTTTTCAGAGCCTGCCATTGGGTGACCGCCAATAAATTGGGAGTCTAGCTGAAGCTCTTTGATTGCTTCGTGAATATTTCCCTTTACACTGCCTACATCTGTTAAAATACAGCTAGGCTTAATATGACCCTTTAGCTTAGATAAATATTCAATATTTTTAAGTACAGGGGCACATAGAAAAATAATATCACAGGAATAAAAATCTGTTTCTAATTCTGTACAAATAGTATCAATGATACCATCCGCCTGTGCCGCTAATAAATTTTTGTTTGGTTTTTCTTTCTTATAATTATATCCAATCATGGTAAGGCTTGGTATACATTGCTTTAAGCCCCTTGCAATAGAGCCACCAATTAACCCAAAGCCAATAAAACCAATGACAAAATCAGATTTTAATTGTTTCATAGCTTCTACTCCTTGTACATATTCTCTCATTATTTTACAATGTATTACAGAGGATGTCAAAAAAAAGATTGACCAATAGAATTTGGTGTAGGTATACTATAGGATAGAGGGGAAAGACTAGCATAAAAATTGTACAAGAAGTGAGGACTATTATGGATGTATATAGAGAGAAAAAAGAGGTAGGAAATCAATACCTGCCAATTCGAATATATGAAATCATTGCAGATAATAGAAAAGGAATCGAGCTAGTTTCTACAGGTGGCTTTGGAAAAGAGGTATTAAGAGAAAGCTATATGCATCCAACAGAGCTACCTCATTGGCATTCCTATTATGAAATTATATGGATAAAAAAATGTGACCGTATGGTTTATATAAATGGGGAAAACATAATGGTAAAGGAAGGGGAAATTATCCTAGTAGATTTAGATGATATTCACCATGTGGATACCGCAGGGGAAATTATTGTATTACACATTGACCCGTTCTTAATTTCCCAGGTGAAAAATATATGTCAGGACATTTTCCCAAAGGCACCAAAGGATAAAATATTAAAGGAACATACTCCTCTTAGAAGTAAAATTGAACAAAATATTTGCTCTATATTAGAGCTATATGAAAAAAAGCCCTTTGGTTATGAACTTTGTCTTATGAGCATTATTTATGATTGTCTTGGTAAGCTTCAGGAATATTCGGCTACCAATCATTTGCTAGAAGATTTTAGACATATGAAAAAGGAGGATTATTCTAAGCTAAATGCTATTATGGATTATGTAAATAACAACTATATGAATCCTATTGCCATTAACGAAATTGCTGCAGTGGTAGGCTTTACACCCACATATTTTTGTAGGTATTTTAAGAAAAAAATGGGGGATACCTTCCTAGACTTTTTAAATTACTATCGCTGCAAAAAGGCAGAAGAATTGTTAAATAAAACTGATATGTCTATTACGGATATTGCCTTAGAGGTAGGCTTTAGTAGTACCAGCTATTTTGATAAGGTATATAAATTAATTAATCATCAAACACCAAAGGAATATAAAAATAAAGTTTTAAATGAGAAAGAATAAATACATCTTAGAGGTGACAGCATGAAAATTTTATGGAAATACTTAAAGTCATATAAAATACAGTTAATCATTGGACCTTTATTTAAGCTAACAGAAGCCATACTTGAGCTTTTTTTGCCCTTTTTTATGGCGAAAATTATTGATGAAGGAGTACTAAAGGGAGATTTAGATTATGTCCTTCGTACAGGAATGCTTATGTTTTTTACCGCTACCATTGGAGTGTTATGTGCCTTAGTTTGTCAATATAGTGCCTCGATTGTGTCACAGGGCTTTGGAACGAAGCTAAGAAATGGGTTATTTTCTCATATAAGTCAGTTCTCCAATGAAGAATTAGATTTATTTGGTACAGCCTCCCTTACCAATCGAATTACCAATGACACCAATCAGCTGCAAGCAGCAGTGGCAATGCTCATTCGATTAGTGATTCGTGCGCCTTTTTTGTGTATTGGTGGACTTGTAATGGCGGTATCTTTAGATGCTAGCTTGTCGAAAATTGTATTTTTTGTATTTATCATTTTTGTCATTTTACTTTTATTTACTATGAGAAAAAATATTCCTTTATATAAAAAGGTGCAAGAAAAGCTTGATAATATTGCATTGTTAGCAAGACAAAATTTATCAGGTGTTCGTGTCATTCGTGCCTTTTCTACAATGAAGCTAGAACAGGATAAGCTAAATGAAAGTAATGCTGAATATACAAAGGTGGCAACTAGAGTTGGAATTTTGTCTGGCTTATTAAATCCAGTTACTACATTAATTATGAATCTTTCTTTAGTGGCAATCCTTTGGTATGGCGGTGTTAGAGTCAATAATGGTGCTATGAAGGTAGGTGTTGTCATAGCTTTTCTTAATTACTTAACACAAATTTTAGCTGCCTTAATCATTGTTTCCCAGCTTGTTGTGCTATACACTAAGGCATTTGCTTCTGCCCAGCGTGTGATAGAGGTACTTTCTACAAAACCTTCTATTGTTTCAGGGGAAAAGCAGGTAGAATGGGACAACCAGTATCCTTATGCCATAGAATTTAAGGATGTATCCTTTGTTTATGAGGGAGGAAAGGAGCCTGCCATAGAACACGCTTCTTTTCAGATAAAAAAGGGAGAAACGGTGGGAATTATTGGAGGTACTGGCTCTGGAAAATCCACCTTAGTTCAATTGATTCCAAGATTTTATGAGGTCACTGAGGGAGAGGTAAAGGTAAATGGAGAGAATGTAAAGGAGTATGACAAAGAGTCGCTCATTCAATCTGTTAGCTTTGTACCTCAGCATTCTGTCTTATTTTCAGGCACTATTTTGGAAAATTTAAAAATGGGAAAATTAGATGCTACAGAAGAGGAAGTAAAAAAAGCAAGTCAAATTGCCCAAGCAAGGGAATTTATTGAAAAAATGCCAAAAGGCTATGACAGTAAAATAGAACAAGGGGGCATTAACTTTTCAGGCGGGCAAAAGCAACGTCTTGCTATTGCCAGAGCATTAGTAAA
>JAFPBJ010000004.1 GCA_017390525.1 Lachnospiraceae bacterium
GCATCCAATTAGTTGGGAAAAGATACAAAGGATAAAAAGTTCTGGACAGCCTTGGAATAGGTGCCTCGTTTGGATACGACAAATCCAATGGAGCGTTTTTCGATGGGAACATCTAGAGATAAAGCTAGTAATTCGCCTGTTTCTAAAGGCTCTGATACAAATTCTTTAATGACACAAGCTACCCCTAGGCCAATTTTTGCAAATTCGATTAATAAATCCATAGTGCTGACCTCGAGAATTTGATTTGGCTTGATATCATTGCTTTTAAAGTATTCATCAATATATACTCTAGAGATATTTTCTTCATCAAGAAGCATTAGGTTGGCATTTGATAGCATGGAAATAGTAGGAGAAAAAGGGGCGCTATCTATAGCTAAATGCTTTAAGTAAGAAGGAGATACCACAAAAATATCTTCAATTTCCCCTAAAGGATAATAGGAATCTAGATGTGTGCTAGGCTTTCCTACAAGGCCAATATCTAATTTGTTTTCCTCTAGAAGCTGTAAGGTCTGAAAGGTGGATTGACATTCAATGGATAGCTTTACCTTTGGATAGGCTTCAATAAAGGTTTTTAGATAGGGAAGCAGAATGAATTTACATAAGGTGGTACTTACACCGATTCGAATCTGTCCTAAGTTTTGGTCGCTAATTTCCCTTAACGTATCTTCTCCAAGAGAAATAGATTCAAAGGCAGAGCTAATATGCTCATACAGAATCTCACCTTCGTAGGTTAGGGACACCCCCTTAGAGGTACGGTAAAATAAAGTGGTATCTAAGGAGGCTTCCAATTTTGCAATGGATTTACTAATGGCAGGCTGGCTAATATAGAGCTCCTTTGCTGCTTTTGAAATATTTTTATTTTTGGCTACTACATAAAAAACATAATAGAAAGAAAAATTTTGCTTCATATGGGTTGTCCTTTCTTAAGTGATATAACTAATAGTTATAAAAGATATTCTAAATATGTATTTTGATTATAACATTTTTTGTGCTATAATGGAAATATAAATTATTCATGGCCTTAATCATAGAAATATGCTTATGCAAGATAAGTTTGCAAATAAGCATATTTCTATGATTAAAAGGTCAATATACGTAGCTTGCAAACAAGTGATGCATTTTGCATCATTTAGCCATGTTAGTGGCGGTTTGCAAGATATGTCGTGAATAATTGAGGATGAAAAATATAAGACATAGTACAAGGAGGAAACGAAAATGGGAATGACAATGACACAAAAAATCTTAGCTGCTCATGCAGGCTTAGATAAAGTAGAAGCAGGACAATTAATTGAAGCAGATTTAGACTTAGTGTTAGGAAATGATGTTACAACACCAGTTGCCATTCATGAAATGGATAAATTTACTAAGAAAGGTGTATTTGACAAGGATAAAATTGCCTTAGTAATGGATCATTTTACTCCAAATAAAGATATTAAATCAGCACAGCATTGTAAATGTGTAAGAGAATTTTCAGGAGAAAACGATATTACTAATTTCTTTGATGTAGGTGAAATGGGAATTGAGCATGCATTATTACCAGAAAAAGGATTAGTGGTTGCAGGAGATACTTGTATTGGAGCAGATTCCCATACTTGTACTTATGGTGCTCTTGGTGCATTTTCTACTGGAGTAGGAAGTACAGATATGGCAGCAGGTATGGTAACAGGAAAAGCTTGGTTTAAAGTACCATCTGCATTAAAATTTGTACTTACTGGTAAGCCACAAAAATGGGTAAGCGGTAAGGATGTAATTTTACATATTATTGGATTAATTGGAGTGGATGGTGCCCTTTATAAATCTATGGAATTTGTAGGAGATGGAATTAAATATTTATCTATGGATGATCGTTTTTCTATGGCAAATATGGCAATTGAAGCAGGGGCTAAAAATGGTATTTTCCCAGTAGATGACCTTACTATTTCTTATATGAAAGAACATTCTACTAAGGAATATACTGTATATGAAGCAGATGAAGATGCCGTATATGATGAAACCTATACTATTGATTTATCAACTCTTGAACCAACTGTAGCATTTCCTCATTTACCAGAGAATACAAAGACAGTAAAAGAAGCAGGAGAGGTTACCATTGACCAAGTAGTGA
>JAFPBJ010000039.1 GCA_017390525.1 Lachnospiraceae bacterium
CTTTTTGCATTGGCAAATTTGCGTTAATTCGCAGGGTAAGAATTCTATACAGAATACTAACTTGCATACATCATACTACAATTGTTTTTTGTTGTAAATAACAACTTTTTGGTAAATTGTCTGATAATTTGTAAATTCAATCATTTTCAAACTATTGTCTGACAATTCAGTTTTTTGAATAAAAAAAGCATCAAAAAAAGAACTCATCTCCTTTGATGCTTACATTCAATCTTTATTTTGTTGTACTACCAAATCCGCCATTGCGTTTTTCTGTTACCTGGTCATCTTCTGTAATTCCATACTGCATAAAAATACCTTGCATAAAGCCGTCACCTTTTTCAATTATAACGGTTTTTCCTTCATTCGAATCATTGGTAATCTTGGAAAAAATGTGTCCTTCATTGTCAGAATAATAATAATCGCTGTCAATGATTCCAACTGTATTATTAAGCTGTAATCGGAACTTAAAGCCCAAGCCACTTCTTGGGTAACATTGAAGTACCCAATCTTCTTTCATTCTAACACGCACCCCGGTAGGAATCTTTATGGTTTCTCCCGGCTTTAACTCAATTTTCAATGGTGAAAAAAAGTCATACCCTGCAGAACCTACTGTTGCCCTCTTAGGTAATGTAATAGAATCATAGATTTCTTTTATAGTTTGTTCTGAGTCTTCTTGAAAGGTATCCTTCCAAGACTCACTAAACTGATTATAACTGACCTTTTCAAATTTTGCAACCACTTGCATTATTTTTTTCCTTTCTTGGTTCTTTTTTAGCGTTCTTTCATTGTAATTATATGATCTTGTCTCAATGTTTCCTTTACATCAATAACTCTTTGATTGCTGCTTCCACGCCATTGAAGCTTAGGATCATGCTTGTTTAATTCAAATTTACCATCCACTAGAACATCTATGTACGGAATAAAATCCAAATGTCTAATTTCTTCCCAAGTAAAGCCTGTATAAAGCCATATAGTTTTGTTTGGAAACTTGCTCTTTACTTCGTAAATCAGCTGCTCAATCTCATTACGATTTAGTGGGTGGAGAGGATCCCCACCACTAAATGTAATTCCATCAATATAATCCTTTTCTAGAATAGAAAATAATTCTTCCTTTGCATTTTCATCAAAAATCAAACCGCTATTAATATCCCAGGTAATTGCATTATGACATTTATAGCATTGATGGGTACAACCTGATACCCAAAGTACAACTCTGAGCCCATCCCCATTTAGCATATCATCCTTTGTAATATTATGATACCTCATTACATACTTTTCCTCTCTTTGATTTCTGCCATTTTTGCATCATTTAATCTTGTATCACCTTTTACTCTAGAGTAAGATAAATACCCATTCATTCTATCAATTTTCGTTAAATTTTTACTTCCACATTTTGGACAAGTATCCATTTCTAGCTCTTGATGTCCACAATCATCACAATATGCTAAGGATAAATTAACACCCTCATATAATCCCATTTTCATGGCACGTCTAATTAAAGTTTTTACAGCACCTACGTTGTAATCAATTGGATATTTTACATACTGAATCTTACCACCATTTGATAATTCCCAGAATCTATATTCCAAATCCTGCTTTTCAATTGGTGTAATATCCTCGGTAACATGGCAGTGGAATCCATTACTTACATACTCTCTATCTGATACATTTTCAATAATTCCGTATTTATTTCTAAATTGTTTCACCTGAAGTCCGCATAAATTCTCAGCTGGTGTAGCATAAATGGCATATAAATTTCCATCTTCTTTTTTAAATTCATTTACTTTTTCATTAATGTGTTCTAATACCTCAAGAGCAAACTGTCCATCTTCTGCAAGGGACTTTTTGTTATGAAGCTGTTGTAATTCATTTAATGCAGTAATACCAAAAGAAGCTGTTGCTGATTTTAATAATGGTTTAATTTTATCATGGATTCCTAAGTGTCCTCCATAAAATCCACCTTCACAGTAAGCAAGAGGATTGGTAGATGCTCGCATTTCTCCTAAATAGTCATAGGTACGAATATGAAGCTGACGAATTAGGTTAAGATAATAATCTAACACCTCATAAAAGTCTTTGCTTTCCTGTCTTGCTTTCGCATAAATCATTGGTAAATGTAGGCTAATTGCCCCAATATTAAATCTTCCAATGAATACCGGCTTATCCTCTTCATTTGCTGGCTCCATACCACCTTCTATGTACCATGGAGATAAAAATGCTCTACAGCCCATTGGACTAATGATTTCGCCATATTTTTTATACATACTAGCAATATAGCCTTCTCCTGTTAAACTTAACCAATCTGGATACATGGTTTTTCTAGAACACTCAATTCCAGCTTCAAATACATCTTCTAATGGCTTTCCTTCACCATGTAGGTTTTCATCATATAAAAATACGATTTTTGGAAATAATACAGGCTTTTTACATTCCTTTTTTCCTTGTCCTTTTCTTCTTACATCTAGCATAAGCTTAGACGCTAGCTTAGCAAACTTACCTGTTCCTGTTCCCATGGTAACTGTAATAAACGGATAATCTCCTCTACTAGAAGCTACTGTATTAAATTTATATTCCCAGCCCTGGAACCCTTGTTCAAAGTCATTAATAATGTCCTTCATAGCAACTTCGTCTGCTTTTTCCTTAGAAAGACCAAGCTCTGTATATTTCTCCATTAGCATATCGTAAGTACGTTTAGCATAAGGCTCTAATAATAAATCTACACTAGGCACTGTAAAGCCACCATATTGCTGACTAGCTGCACTTAACACAATATCTCCAATTACGTCAAAGGCTACATTTAAGGTTTTTGGCTCATTATACCATAGATTTCCCATTTCAAATCCACCTTGTAGTACACTTTTTACATCAAATAGGCAGCAGTTCATTGTATCTCTTCTTGCAGACATATCATGGATATAAATATATCCATCTCTACAAGCTTGTAATTCTTCTGTAGTTAAAAAGAATTTTTGATATAATTCTTTATTTAATTGGTTAAAAATTAAGCTACGTTTCGTAGAAACAAGAGCACTATCTGTATTACTATTTTCCTTGTCTCCAATGTACATAATAGACTGACTCTTTTTGTATACCTCATCTAGCATATGAACAAAGTCTTGTTTGTAATTACGATAGTCTTTGTAGCTTTTTGCAACAATTGGATTGGTTTGCTCTAATGCACTTTCTACTACATTATGCATTTCTGCAATATGAATTTCTTCCACTCCCATTGCCTTTACTTTTTCTTCTACAAAAGTACAAATAAAATCAATTTCCTCTTTTGTAAATTCAATTAAAGCACGATGGGCTGACTTATTGACTGCTTTTACAACTTTTTGTACGTCAAATTCCTCTTTTGTGTTGTCTTTTTTTACTACCTTAATCATAACCGCTCTCCATTTCCTTTTCGTCATTTGTTGTATTCTTATTTTACCAAAAGGAGTATCATCAGTCAACAAAAACACTATATTGTGTATGTTTATTTTTTAACACACCACTATATATAGTGTTTTGCTGCTTTCATTATTTTTTTACTTGTTTCTTTCTTGCAGAGCGAAATCCCATAAAAAATGCAATGATACATAAAATTACAATGGCTACAATACTTACAATTTTACTTACGTTCATTCCATCCTTTACAAGTACCATAGCAGAAATACCTTCCACCGTTACACTATCACCCTTTACAGTTTGTAATACTTCAGTCCCTGCCTTGTCACCTTTTACATAAACCTTCCAGGTTCCCTTTGGAATTTTTACTGTTGTATTTTCTTTGTTGGCATTATAAATCACACAAATTTGTTTTGCACTTTCGTTATTCCCTTCATTTCCAAGGGTATAAGCAACTACATTTTTATCTACATCTTCTATAAATTTGATATTTTTTTCTACCTGCTCTCTCGTTTCCATACGAAATGCACTGTGTTGTTTTCTTAAGGCAATTAATCCCTTGTAATATAAAAATGCAGTTTCATTTGTTGTTTTTGTATCCCATTTTAAGCTATTTACAGCATCGGAAGATTTGTAGCTATTTTCATCAAAGGTACCATCTTCTCTTACCTTACTTCTTAAGATTTCTTCTCCTGCCTGCATAAAAGGAATTCCCTGAGAGGTATAAATAATCGCTCCTCCAAGAAGATTCATTTTTAATCTATCTTCCTCTCTATCATTTGGATTTGAGGATGCAATCTTATCCCATAAAGCTAAATTATCGTGAGCAGATTCATATGTAATGGTTTGAGTTGGAGCACTTGCCCATGATAAAGCCTGTGGAGTTTTTACCTGACTGTGCTTTACTGAACCTACTACACCAAATTTAATGGTTTCCTCCATGTCTTCTTTTCCAGTTACAAAGCCTCTGTCACTAGAATCAAATACACTTCCTTTTATTCCGTCACGAATGTCATCACTAAATGCTGCAACGCCTTCTACTGCTGAAATATTTGCTTTTACTGCACGTAGAGATTCGTCAATACCACAATCTCCTGCTGACCATCCTTCTCCATATACAATAATAGATGGGTCCACTTCTTTTAAAGCCTTTTTTACTGCATTCATAGTTTCAATATCATGAATTCCCATTAAATCAAAACGGAAACCATCAATGTGATATTCCTTTGCCCAATATACAACAGAATCTACAATATATTTTCTTACCATGCTTCGTTCTGAAGCTGTTTCATTTCCACATCCAGAACCATTAGAGTATTTTCCATTTGAAAAACGATAGTAGTAATTTGGCACTGTTTTAGTAAAATTACTGTTATCCGCTGAATAAGTATGGTTATATACTACATCCATAACTACTCGTAAATTATTTTTATGAAGGGTCTGTACCATTTGCTTTAATTCATTTACTCTTACTTCTCCATGATATGGATCCGTAGAATAAGAACCCTCTGGAACATTATAGTTCATAGGATCATAACCCCAGTTAAATTGCTCCTCATCAAGCTTCGTTTCATCTACACTGCCATAATCAAAAATTGGCAAGAAATGAATATGTGTTGCCCCTAATTCCTTAATATGATCTAAGCCTGTGGATTTTCCATCACTATTCTTGGTTCCTATTTCTGCTACTCCTAGAAATTTTCCTACATTTTTAATACCAGAAGAAGCATCACTAGATAAATCTCTCACATGAAGTTCATAAATAATACTGTCTGCAGCTGATTTAAGCTCAGGTCTTTTATCCTTTTCCCAGCCCTCTGGATTGGTTGCTTCTAAGTCAAAAACTAGACCTCTTTCTCCGTTTACCCCTGTACTTCTTGCATATAAATCCACTGCTTCATTGTTTTTTCCTGCTACTGTAACAGAATAAGTATAATATACACCATTTAAGTCTTCTTTTACTTCAAGAGACCAAACACCTTTATCCCCTCTCGTCATTGGAGTGGTACTAATTTTGTTATCCCCATTTCCTTCTTTATATAGGTTAAGCTCTACGTTACTTGCAGTAGGTGCCCATACCTTAAAGGCGGAAGCTTCCTTCTTGTAGGTTACTCCCAAATCATCTCCCTCGTATGTATACATATCAGCAAAAGAGCTAGAGGATAATACATCTCCTAAGGTAACACCTAAATCTCTATAGCCCTTGATTTGTAGGGTATACGACTTGGATAAATCCAAATCCTCTGTGGTTACAAGATAGCCATTTAAGCTAGGTCCACTGGTATCTGTAGAGGATACCTTCTTTACTTCGTGCTCTTTTCCCTCATTATCTACCACTTTAAAGTCAGAAAAGTCTGTAAGTTTAGCAAAATCCTTTGCAATATTTACACTAAAATCAATTAGGTTGGCTCTATTTAAGGTTGCCCCTGTAATCTTAGCAGACAAATCAACCTTTTCTTTTTCCGTATAAATCGCACTATCTCCTTCAGCTAAGTAAATCTCAATGGTGCCATCGGATATATCTACAAATCGGTCTATATCTACATCCTTTCGCTCCCATTCCTTATATCTTACAATGAAGCCTAACTGTGTACTGCCTTTTAGCCCAGAAATAGTAGTCTCGCAAACTGCACCAAAGTCATCTGTTCCATTAAACTCATAGGCAGCGCCATCCTTTCCATCTCCCCAAAGCCAAAGATTCCATCCTTCATAATTACCATCAAATCTATGGTAATGAATCTTCACCTTCACACTGTCTGTATCTGCAAATGCCTCTAAACTGCTTGCTGGTAGTAATCCAGTTAAAGTCATGACCAATGTCATTAAGACTGCCATGAAAAATCCCATAATTTTCTTCTTCATTTTACTTCTCCTTATTTTTTATTCCACATAAATGTCACTAACTTCTTGCATTTCTCTTATTCTTGCCACTGAATACTCTAAAATAGAGTGGTCGCTTGGTGCAGTTACTAATAACCGATATTCCTGTTCTTTTCCATCACCAAGTAACATCACCTGAATGTGATTCACATAAATATGTGCTCGCTCTAATTCATTTCTTACCTTTATAATTCCTTCTGTGGCATCATAAAAATGAATACCTAGAATTTTATTTTGACTATGCTTTTTGATAAGCACACCTAGTAATTGCAGTGTAGCAAAAATAACCAAGGTTGCAATGATTGCTCCTGAATAAAAACCTGCACCTGCTGCTAATCCAATACAAGAGGTTGCCCAAAGACTTGCTGCTGTAGTAAGACCTTTTACATTATACCCAGATTTAATAATGGTACCAGCACCTAAAAAACCAATACCACTAATCACCTGTGCCCCTAACCTAGTAGGATCTGATATATTGCCATATTTTAGATTCATATACTCTGCAATTATCATTACAAGTGCAGCTGCTACCCCCACCAAAACATGAGTCCTAGCACCTGCTGGTCGTCTCATATGCTCACGTTCAAAGCCTATCAAGCCACTTAAAATGGCTGCTGTTAAAATTCTTGGAATAATATCTGTAAAAATAAAAATATCCATGGCGTTTCCTCCTTCCTCTCTTTTTTATACATATTGTATATTTTTTTATGTGACACTTGCTTCTATTCTATCACATTGAACAAAAAAGAGAAAGTATCAATTCAAAATTAAGTGAAATGAATTATTTTTTCCCATTTAAAAAGGCATCATATCCTTTTTTTCTTAGCTTACAAGCAGGACAATGACCGCACCCTTCCCCCATAATGCCATTATAGCAGGTTAATGTCTCATTTTTAATTACCTCAAGTACACCTAATTCTTCTGCTAATTCCCAGGTTTCCTTTTTATCTAACCACATAAGAGGCGTAATAATTTGAAATTCATAATCCATAGCAAGATTTAAGGTAGTATTAAGAGATTTGATAAATACGTCTCTACAATCCGGATATCCACTAAAATCACTTTGAGATACTCCTGTAATAATATCTGTAATATTTTTTTGTTTTACATACACTGCTACAAAAGACAAAAACAACATATTTCTTCCATCTACAAAGCTATTTGGTGTGCCTACCTTTGGTGCATCCTCATCTACCTTAATATCCGCTCTAGTAAGAGAATTAGGTGCTAGCTGATTTAGTAGTGATAAATCCATAATATAATGCTCCACATCATATTTTTTCGTAATTGCTTTGGCACATTCTAATTCCTTTATATGCTTTTGACCATAATCAAAGGAAATGGCATATACCTTTTCATAGCGTTTTTTCGCCCAAAATAAACAGGTGGTACTATCTTGTCCTCCACTTAATACAACAACAGCTTCTTTTTTATTTCTTGGCATACTCTTTCTTCCTTTCTTATTTTAATTTCTTAAACTATTTTAAAATATTACTTTAAGAATAATCGGTTCTGCAAAGCCATATCATGTTCAAATCTTCCTCTAAAGGTAGTGGATATGGTTTTCGCATTATTTTTCTTAATACCTCTTGCTGTCATACAGCTATGACTTGCTTCAATCACAACTCCTATATCCTTAGAATCTGTAACCTGCTCCATAATAGAAGCTATGTCTTGTCCAATTCTTTCTTGTAGCTGTAATCGTTTTGTTACCATATCAACAATTCTAGCAATTTTACTAAGGCCTAGTACCTTTCCGTTGGGAATGTATGCCACAGAAACCTTCATATCATACATCAGTGCCATATGATGCTCACAGTAGCTAAATGCTTCTATGTCCTTTACTACCACCACATCACTTGAATGATATTGTTGTAAGCCATCCTCTTCAAAGGTTTTATCAAACATTTTTCCAATTTCTTCATTGGTATAATTCATTCCTTCAAAGATTTCCTCATACATTCTTGCTACTCGATCAGGAGTTTCCTTAAGTCCCTCTCTATCAGGATTATCTCCCAATGCAATTAGGATTCCTTTTACATGTTCTTTAATCGCTTCTTTATCAATTGCCACTGTTTTTCCTCCTTTAAACGCCTCTTTCCTCAGCATCCCAGATTACCTTGTGAAGCTGAAGCTGTAAATTAACTTGATTCATACAATGTTGTTTCATAAATTCTACAATTTCCTCTAGCTGAAGCATTCCAAACTGAGGACTAATATAGAGACCACATTTTCCTTCTAGATTGTATGTTTCTATGATTTCTTTTGTTTTTAAAAGATCTGCTTCATTACCACATACAAATTTTATGGTGTCCTTTTCTTTTATATACTTATAATTACTTACATCCATAAATTGTTCCATTCCACTGGTTTCTACCTTATAATCTAAGGTAAAGGAAATCCGATTGGAAATTTCACAAAAGGGCTCAATGGATATACTTCCATTGGTTTCAATTTCAATAAAAAGGTCTTCTTTTGCTAATAAAACAAGAAGCTCTTTTATATTAGGCTGTAGCAGAGGTTCCCCTCCTGTTAGGGTTACATTTTTCACCTTCGTTTCCTTAACATATGCTACAATTTCTTCTGCTGTTAGCTCTTCAAAGGGTGCATCTACTTCATTTGCCCAGGTTGTGTCACAATAAGAACAATTCAAATTACAGCCCTTCATTCGAATAAACACAGCTAATTGACCGCATTTTTTCCCTTCTCCATTAATACTTACAAATTTTTCTACCACTTGAAAGGTTGTTTTTTCACTCACAGTTTAATCCTCCTCATATATAGCACAATTATTTGGGGTTTCATACACTGTACATCTCATTACATCATATCCCTTTTCTTTCATTTTTCCGTAGAAAAATTTGGATAAATTTTCAGCAGTAGGTCGAAACTTTAAGGTAATAATTGCAAAATCTTCCTCTTCTAGCGCCTTTAGTGTGGTATCCTTTAATGTTCCTTCCTCAATAATTAACTTGTGATCATATTCCTCTAGCAATTGCTTTAGATCTAATTTTAATTGTCCAAAATCAACCAGCATTCCTCTTTTTTCACCTTGCTGGGTTAACTCCTCTGCTTTTACTTCTATTTCCACAGTCCATCTGTGCCCATGAATATTTTTACATTTTCCTATATACCCATGCAAAAAATGAGCACTGTCAAAGCTATGTTTTGTTTTAATACAATACATTTGTTTTCTTCCTTTCTATTTCATTGTAACACTACTGTTTCATATTTCCATAATAGGCGCACCCTATAGCCCCATTAAACTGAGGCTCGTCTAAGCATATTACCTGATCATACTCTTGTTTTAAATAATTTATAATTGCCTGATTATAAGCAACCCCACCACTTACTAATAAATTTTTTCCTTTAAATCTGCTAAGCAGTGGTCGAAGTCTTTGATACAAGGAGAAATTCACTCCTGCAGCTAAATTAGGAAGTGGCACACCTTCTGCAATTTTTCCAATTAATTCTGACTCAGAAAATACCGCACAGGTGGAATTTAACTGAATTGGCTCTTCCCAATAATCACTTAATTCATCCTGAGAAATTTCTAGCACATTTGCCATATTTTCTAAATATCTTCCACAGGAAGCGGCACATTTATCATTTAATTCTAAATCTGTTAACACACCCTTTTCTACCTTAGACACCTTAACATCCTGCCCACCAATATCTAATAAAATAAAATCCTTCATTCCAGTTTGAAACATAGCACCATATACATGGGCTTTGATTTCATTTATGGGCTTACATTCCTTTAAATTCGTATTATTTCTTCCATATCCAGTGGAAATTGCCTGATCAAAATCTAAAATGTGAAGCTTCTTAAAATCTACCTGCACCTTTCCATCATAACTACAGTAATTTCGATAAAAATGAACGGTACTAATCTTTTTCTTTAATACAATTTTCTCTTGTTCCATAACAACCATCTTAACCTGACGACTGCCTAAATCAATTCCTACAACCTTCATGAATCTCTTTTCCTTTTTACAGTGTTTTAAAGCTACTTTTTGGCATCTTTTAAATCCCTAATCATATCTACAAAGGCCTCTAAACGTAATTTTGTTCTAGCATCAAGCTTGTTTAGCTTATCCCCTTCAATCTGAATGATAGGCAGTTCAAGCTCCTTTTGAAATACCAAATGATTTAAGGCTCTATGACAAAAGGCTTGAGTATAATGAATAATGCCATCGATCTGTCTTAGTTCAATTTGCTTTTTTATTTCCTTTAGTCTTGTGTGCACATCATAGGGATAGGTATAATCATAATATTGCTCATAAATATTGGTTTGATGCTCACTTTTGGGAAAAGCAAATTCTCTTTGTACTTCATTATATACAATTCTACACTGCTGCTTTTCCACAAACTCAAATAAATCTCCCGTCATTGGTGGTACACCAATATAGGCAAGACGCACCTGCTCTTTTAAGGGTTGTCTTACTTTGATTTCCTCTAGCTTATTTTGTAGCATCGCCTCATATGCTGTATCATTACCATCAAAGTCACTCATACAAAGCTGTAAAATATGATTTTCAAACCCTGTCACCTGATTTTGCTCATAGGTGCGTCTATCTATTTCTTTTGCTAATTTTCTAACTGTCATTAATTTTTGTCGTTCTTCTTCCACTTGCTCATAGGAAACCTCAAAATGTACCATAAATTCATCCAAGCTTTTCTTCACTTCCTCTATGGTATGCGCCGTAGGGTAAGAAAACGGATGTAACATAATACCATGGGTACTTAGAATCTCGCCCAATGCCTTGGTGTTAGAGCAATCCCCTTCCACCACAGCAACTACCTCATGGATTTCATTTAAAATGCAAGCACCATAGATTCCTTTAATCCAAGCACACATGCTTTTGGGAAATCCATCTCTCTCTGCAAACTCAATATATTTCTCATATTCCTTTGATACAATAAACAAATTATTTAAATCTACCACCTGATACCCTGCAGCATATAGCACTTCTATAGGCACTGTGGTGGTAATTCCAATTTTTTTCATACGCTTTTTCCATTTCTATTATTTTGCTAAAACAAAAAGTGGCCTATAGACTTACTCCCATAGACCACTTCTCCTATTTTAAACAATACTAAGGATAGTAAAATATTTTCATTTTCTACTATGTCCTAGTTTTGTTTAAAGACAGGATGGTACAATCGAACTGTCTATTTTTTACGAAAATAAATTCTTTAATCTATTATACTCTCTCGTAATTGCCTGAATGGTTTGGGTATCACCATTGGCGTTATCAGGATGATAAATCTTTAATAAATCCTTATATCGTTTCTTCAAAGACTTTTCGCTATTTACTCCATTAAAAAATACTTCGCCGTTTACAGTTCCAACCGCTTGTACTTTTTTTACCTCCTGATACATTTGCTTTTCTCGTTCTAGCCTCTTTTTCTCTTCTGCTAGCCTTCTAAGCTCTCTCTCTAAAATCTTCCATTTTTTATCGAATAATTTCTTTTCTCGTTCTAGTTGTTTCTTCAGTAGGTTATTTCGATTAAATTGATTTTCCTTCTTGATTAAAAAAGACTTCTTCTCCTCCTCTAATAACTGTCGTTCCTCTTCCATTAAGGATTTTATTTGTTCAATCCTTACATTCTCCTTGAAAAACCACTTTTTCATTTCTGCCAATTGTTCTTCATCTGTAATATCAATGTCCTGCATAGCATTCTCCATCCTTACATCCATGCATTATCAGCCCCTACCTCACTGCGTCACTTCATCACTTATCTCTTTCGGTAATTGGGTAACAACTTTACCTTGCATATTTCAGAAAACTAAGTAAAATATAAATCATGTTTCACAATTACCTACTATCTATCTCATTATATCTTTTCTTTCCCCTTTTTGCAAGAAATAAAGTAAAATGTAATAGCTATTATCATCCCAAATAGAATGAATATTATAATCAAAACACTGAATACACTTAAAAAGTGCCCTTTGTTCTTTTTTAATATCTTCTGATTCTTTTGTATTTCCCTGTTGATTTGCTTTGTTTCGATTTGGTTTTCTTTCCATATAGTTGTATTATGAGCTATGCTTTCCTGTTCTTTTTTTTGTGTCATATGATTAATAATTTCAAAGCGTTCCTGCCTATTTGATTGATTTCCAGCTGCATCTGTTGCCTCAATGTATAGCGTATGTTCTCCTATCTCTTTGCATACCTCTCCTTCCTCAAAGGACACACCGTCTAAATACACCTTCACTTCACACCCTGTAAAATCAGTTGCCATCATACTTTTGGGCACAGGCAGCATAAAGGATTCGTACTGTTTTTTTAGCCAAGAAGGCTTGTCAATCATTGGTTTATTTAAGTCAATGGTAATGGTTTGCTTTTTGGTAACTGTATCATGACAGCCATCACTTACTGTACTGTAAATTTCATAAATTCCTTCTTTTTCTAACAATATTTTTTCTGACTTTTCTTTTGAAAGCTTAATGATACGATTCTCTACCTTTTTGTCTCCTGACATACACTTAATTCTACATTCTCCCCACAAATTATCTTCTATGGAATCCTTCATAGAAACTTGAAGCACCTTTGGCTCCTTATAAATTTCATTTTCCTTAATTCCAGAAACACAAAGTGTAGGGGCTTCTAAATCCACTGTAAACTTTCTATGTTCTACCACAGACTGATTCCCAGCCTGGTCCACAGCATAAAGAGAGAATTCATATTCCCCTTCCTCCTTAAAAAAATATTCATTTTGTAAAGCTCCATCCTTTTTTACAAAATCCTTTAACTGATATTCTGTAGCTTCGTGATTCACAGTTTTTAAAATAGTAGCATATGTAGATACATTTTCCTCATTAATTTGCATTTTAAGCAACACTGGAGTGGTGTAGGTTTGTCCTGTTTCGATACCCTGGAGCATAATAATTGGTGATTTGCTATCTAAAATAAATTTCTTAATGATCGGCTGCTTAGAAATATTTCCTGCCTCATCCCTAGCATAGGCTACCACCTCATAGGTGCCATCTTCCCTTTCGACAAATTCCTCTGTAGCCCTACTATATTCTAAGGTTTCTCCATTATTAATAGAATAAAAAATAGAGCTATTACTTTCCTCCTCATTTTCCTCTTCTAATAAAAATCCAGAAATAGGCCAGCTGGTATATGCTGTTTTATTTTCTTTCTCCTCGCCTTTTAATACAATCTTTGGAGTAGCTGGTGCTTTTTTATCAATTTTTATTTCAAATTCCTTTTGAAAGGGAACGCTTTCTCCATATTCTCTATATTGAAACCTCACTTTCTCTTTCTTACTTTCTCCTTCCTTACAGGTAATCTCTAGGGAATCTTGTTTTAGCCTTTCCCATTTTTCGTAGGGCGCATAGGAATACCATAGCTCTCCTACCTCTTCATCCCAATTTGTAACCTTTGTTCCATCTAATCTAACAACTGTGATAGCTACATTATGATTCACCCATTTTCCCTCGTCCTCTATCTGAAATTCATATGGAAATGAAGCTTTTTCCTCCTTAAGAACGAAATCCTCCTCTTGGGCAAACACACTCATATGTTCCCAAATTCGATCTCCAAAAAATGCCACTCCTAACAATAAAAAAATCAATAAACTATTTCTTAAAATATAATGTTTCATCTTTCCTATCTATTCCTTCCTCTTAATTAAATAACCATTTGCATTGGTTTGTATATTTTTTACAACTATAAACTATCTTGAAACCTTAAATACTGAATTACCCTTACCCTGACTGCTTCCCATTGTCCATTTTCTACGGTTTTATGGAGTGCTTCTCCTTTTTCATAAATACTCCTTATTTCCTCTTCCTGTCCCTTTTCATTTAATAATAAATACAACTGATTGCAGTAGCACTCTAACAACAAAGATAAATTATTTTCCTCCTTACAAAGCTGTTCACAGGCATAAAACTGGGCATTTGCCTTTTTAAGCTCCCCGAGCTTCATATAAAACTTCCCTACCAACTGAAATTTTCCCACCTTAGATTCTAAGGCTTCCTCTGGCTTAATTAAGGTAACCATTTCATTTACATAGGAAATCATACGAGAATAGGCTGTATTTTTATCCACCTTATTAAGCGAGTATAATTCCTCATAGCTATCTACTAAATACTGATACACCTTATATTTTTCTTCTTGGTAAGAGTTTTTTTCATATTCTGCTAGTAGCAAAAGAACTGTCTCACTATAGGAAATTATCTTATTATGTATCTCCTCTTTCTCCTTTGAGGTAAGTAATGGCTCCTTTGTGCAGCTTCCATACTGCTTTATCAGTAAAAGGTAATAAGAAAGCTTCTCTTGTCCTGTACTATTTTGCACGATTTCGCTAGAAAACTTATCAAGCCATTGCTTACACTGACTATACCTTGGTCTATTTTTTATAATCTGATTCATTTGCCAAAATAACGTATCCTTTTCACTAATAGCTTCCCAATGCTTAAGCTGTTTAAAGCATTCATAGGAAAGCTCATAATCCTTTAGAAAAAAAGCTTCGTACGCCACTTGTTTACACATTTCCTCTTGTTCTAGCAAGCCTTCCCTTAATAGCTTAGAATAAAGCTTTCTTAGTTCCTGTCTAGGAGCCTCTTGTTCAAAGGATGCAAGCTCTAGTGCTTCCTTATGAATCGAATGAACTAAATCATTGTAATTTTTTTCTTTTGCATACCCTCTTACTCCTACTGTGGTACATAACACAAGGAAAAATAAACCTAGTGCTAACACAATTTCTCTTTGTCTTTGCTTCTTCTTTTCCTTTCCTTCTTGTATTCTGATTTTTTCTATTTCCTTTTTTACCTCTAACACCGATTGATATCGTTCCTTGGGATTGGTTTTCATAGATTTTTTTATGATTTTTTGAAAACCTTTGATAGATTGTTGCTTTGTAATATAAGAAAGAAGTGCACCAAAGCCGTAAATATCGGTTCGTTCATCAGAGCAGAACAGCCCTTTTCCATTGCTATCTCCAAATTGCTCTGGCGCAGCAAAGCCCTTTGTGCCTAATGCTAAGGAATCTGGTCGTAGTGATTTCTTTTCCTTGGCTGCCCCAAAATCAATTACCTTTAATGTTCCATCCTCTTTTACCATAATGTTTTCCGGCTTTAAATCCCGATAAATAATAGGTGGTGTCATTTCATGTAAATACATAAGACCATCTAATAATTGACTACACCAGCAAAATAGCTGCTGTTTCGTAACAGTATGGGTAGCAAGCCATTTTAAAAGGGTTTGTCCATTTACATACTCCATAACTACATAAAGGTAATCCCTTTGTGTGATAAAATCCACCACTGTTACAAAGGTGGGGTGATCTAGCTTTGTAAGCAAAAACGCCTCCTTTTTTAATGCTGACTTAAGCTTAATTTGGTACCCTTCCTTTGCATCTTCTACCTTCATTTTCTTAATTGCCCACTTTTTTCCTAATCTGTTATCTACTGCTAAATAAACTGTACTAGTGCCGCCTCGACCTATTTCTTTTAAAATCACATATTTTCCATCTAATACACTGCCAACCTCCGTCAAAAAAAGCCCTCCTATCTTACAAAACTAGTTCTACTGCTATGGTGGCAGCTAATACGAAAGGAGCATAGGCAACTGCCATTTTTCTTTTTGACACCGTTTCTCCCTTAGCCTTTTTTCTCTTAGAAGCACTAAATGCAAGGATACTTCCGATTACTGCAACTAGAAACAGAGAAAGCACCATACAATTGATTCCATTAGTTACTCCAAGAAACAGACCAATGACTGCCATAAGCTTTACATCGCCCCAGCCTATACTTTTACTAAGTAATGCACTAATGGCAAAATAACCGCCACATATAAGTAGTCCTATAAAATTTGTTATATACGTTGAAAGTTCACTTTGTTTGGAACAAACAAAAAAGACAATTGTAATGATTTTATAACTCATTAACAAAAGAATGACTTGATTGGGAATTATTTTTTTCTTAATATCAAAATAACTACTAACAATCAATCCAATTATTAGAATAAAAATATCCATGATACACCTCCTTTCTCAAAGAAGAAGGCAATTAATTTATGAAATTGTAAAAATTGAAAATGTGGATAGAATTATCCAGATTGAAGCGCAGCATCGCAACTTCTTTGGTAGTGTAACATAAATGAATAAAAAAAGCAAGAGGAAAAA
>JAFPBJ010000005.1 GCA_017390525.1 Lachnospiraceae bacterium
GACGCATTATGTGTCCGCTACGAGGTACAACGTAGCGCGAGCGTTCCTGCATTGGATTGTATATTTTATACAACTACTGAAAATATAACTTGCGTTTCGCAATTATCTATATACCTTGTTATGTGTCAATCAAATTTCCTTTCCCTACTTCCCCCATATCTCCATTCGATTCAATATTCCTTCCACATCCACTCCTGGGTGGGTGGTATAGATTCTACATATTTGATCTACTAGCTCCTCTTTCACTCGATGCTTCTTTGCAATTTGTTCCACTGTTTTTCCTGTCACGATTTCCTTTATGATTTGAGTGATTAATCGGTGTAGGTCTTTTGGGGGCAGTTTTTCTGCTTTATCTTTATCTAAGGTGGGAGAATAATCCAGCTTTTGTACTGTGAAGGTGTGATTTTCCTCGTCAAGTAACAATATTGCCATGGTAATTTCCTGATGAAATCTTCTTGGACCACAGCTACCTGGATTTAGGAAAAAGGTCTCCTTCATTTGCTTTTCTTCATATTTATGAGAATGACCATAGATGGTAATATCAAACTGGGATAAATCAGTTGATAAATGCTTCTTATTATGCACCATATAAATCCGAAAGCCGTATAACTCTACGGTAAGCTCTTCTTGTAATCCCTCTGCCCAGCCTTTATCCGCATTGCCCCTAACCACATAAAGGGGTGCAAGCTCCCTAAGCACCTTTACCACCTCAGGCTTATCAATATCCCCCGCATGAAAAATTGCCTCACAGGTGGCAAGCTCCCTTTTTACTTCCTCCCTAAGTAATCCATGTGTATCTGAAATCACTGCTATTTTACGCACGCTATTTTCTCCCTTTCTTTCATTCTTTCACTTCAGCATTTGCGAAACGCACAAAAACCTTTTTCAGTTGTATAAAATATACACATCCATAAGCAGGTACTTTGTCACCGTCGCCACTTATGTGTCACGAATACCCACTCCCACTTTCCTATTTTCCACTATATTTTTTTGCAAACTCATTTTTTATTAACAAGAATTCCTCTATCTGCCGCATCAATGTATACAACTGTGCCCGATCCTCGAATTCCTCTCGTTTCACAGGAAGTGGACTCTTCTTCATTTCCTCATCAATCTGGTAAAAATCCTCTAGTAGCTCTTCCACAGAATTATCTCTATGATAGGTACAAGACATTTTCTCTAAAAAATCCGAAATTCGCTTGGCCGTAATAGGACGGGTATGCAAGGTACTCACACATTGATACATATTAGAAAGCACATGAATTTGTCTTTCCCGCATGGCAATGTATTCAATATCCCACCGATCAGAACTACCGAATTGATTCATAAAATTTTCCCTGGCAATATTTTTTGCCCTTTGAAGAGAAGCTTCCATTTTCACAAAACAGCTTCCATCATAATCCGCCAAATTCTGATTTAAAATTCTTTCCGACATACGATGAAGCGCAAGCTTAATCTGTTGATCCGTTTCTGTTTTCATTTGTTCCACATAATCCGTATTTTTATGTAGGTGAAGATTGGCAAGAATTCCAAAGCCCACCCCAATGATAAAAATCAACACTTCATTTCCCACGGTCTTAACATTCATTGTCTGAAAGGACAAAAAATGAGAAATCAAAACGGAATCCATTGCCATTGCGTGATTCCACCCAAAACACTGGCACACAAAAATAAATAAAATTAAATAAAGAAAAAAGGCTTCTGTCCCATACCCTATCAATTCAAAGCACCCAAAGGCGATGACTAATGCTACTAAAAAAGCGAAAAATCTTCCTATGGCAGTTTTAATGGTTTCCTTCTTAGTAGGAGCAACAGAAAGAATTGCTACAATTCCTGCCGATACAGCAAACGTAAGCTGTAACACCTGTGCTAGAAGGATTGCTAGTATGGCAGCAAGTCCAATTTTACATGTATTCAAAATTTTCGTTTTATTGATATACTGTTTCAACCTAATCTCACTCCTACAAACTATAAACAAACCATACATATCTATTAAAAATTCTATAACAGAATCCTTTTTCTTGTCAATGTATGAATTGTTTTTCGAGTCATTTTAAAATAGCACTTTGATATATATTTTTATCTTTTTGTAAAATATACTTGACATATAGACATTCACATCATACAATATGCTTGTAACAGAAAACAACTTATGTACAAGAAGGATTGGTGAATATTATGGATTTTTTTAAATTAGGTTTTTATGTTGGTTTTGCTGTAGTTTGTATTTTTTTTCTAATATTCGTAGCTATCAGCAAATCAGGAGAAAAAGCTTATCAATACGACGAGCGTCAACAACTAGTACAAGGCAAAGGCTTTCAATATGCTTTTTTCTCATTATTAATTTATAATGCAATTTGTATCCTGTTAATCACTGGCTTTGACAACCTGATTATAAGTAACGAGGATCTAATATTTTTTGGAATTATTCTTGGTGTATTTATTTATGCTGCCTACTGTGTATGGCATGACGGCTACTTTTCCCTTAATGAAAAGCCAAAGAGGGTAATTCTTTCGTTAGCCTTTTGTGCAGTAATTAACTTTTTTGCTGGTATGCTTAATTTGAGCCAACAAGGGTTCATTCAAAATGGCGTTCTTACCAATCATTTTATCAGTTTCTCTTGCGCAATCATGCTACTACTATTACTCCTAGTCATCGCCATTAGATACCACCGAAAGAAAAGTGAGGTAGAATAGCCTATGAAGAATTTACGATTAAAGTCCGCTAGAGCTGCTCTTGATATGTCCCAACAGGATTTAGCCGACATGGTTGGCGTATCTAGACAGACCATTAGCGCTGTAGAAAAGGGCGATTATAACCCTACCATAAAATTATGTATTGATATCTGCAAGGTACTAGGAAAAACCTTAGATGAATTATTTTGGGAAGACTAAAGGGGATGATTCCCCTTTTTTCTTTCACCTTTTTTTAGGCTTTGCATACCATAGTAGTGTCATATACGTTTGTGAAACACACAAAAACCTATTTTGTACAATGTAATAGAACACTACTGTGTTTCGCAATTATTTATATGATAGTATTTAATACGGAGGTGATTGCTTGAAATACCCTCATTATGATTACGCCATTATTGGTGGAGATGCACGGCAGGTTTATCTGGCAAAGGAGCTGGTTTCTTCTCAAAAAAAGGTGATTCACTACGCTCTTATGCCCCCTCATTTTCATCATCCCTTCCTTACCGAAGCTCAAACACTTATAGAAGCGATTCACTTTTCGTCTTGTGTCATATGCCCCATTCCCCTTACGAAAAACAAAGCTGCTCTAAATCAAACTGCCCTCCCTGCTCCCCTTTCTCCTACTACCCTATTACAGGAGCTACAAGAAGGCCAATGCTTCTTTGCAGGATGTATTCCCGAAGATTTTTGCAAAAAAGTCAGAGAAAAAAACGTATTTGTTTATGACCTTATGAAAAACGAAAGCTTTACTATTTATAATACAATTGCAACGGCCGAGGGTGCCATATGCGAAGCTATTCAAAATAGCCCCCAAAACCTTCATCACAGCCAATGTGCAGTACTAGGCTATGGTAGGTGTGGTCGCACCCTTACTAATTATTTGAAAGGAATGTTCTGCCAGATATTTGTAGCCTCCAATCAAGAGGAAGAACGCAGTGTTGCTCACACAATTTCTGATATTGTAGGCTCCCTTGATGATTTTTACCAGCATGCTATGGATTTTGATTTCATTTTTAATACCATTCCAGCCCAAATTCTCACCGAACCAATCCTTTCTAAGCTAAAGCCCTCTGTCACCATTATGGATATCGCCTCGAAGCCTTTCGGCGTGGACTACAAGGCTGCCTCAAGGCTCAATCTAAATGCAATCAGATGTCCCGGACTTCCCGGTAAATATTCCCCTTCTTCCTCAGCAAAAGCAATGAAAAAAATAATTGAAGAAAATCAAAAATAAGGAGTGATAGACTATGTCATTAGAAGGAAAGCATATTGGCATTGCCTTTACTGGTTCCTTTTGTACCTTTGAAAAAGCCTTTGAAGAATTACAAAATCTTGTAGCTTTAGGAGCAAATGTGCAAACTATTTTCTCTTTTTCTGCTGCAAGCCTAAACAGCCGCTTTGGAATGTCAAAGAATTTTATAAAAAAGGCAGAAGAAATCACCAAAGTAAAGCCTATTCTAACCATAGAAGGTGCAGAGCCCATTGGTCCAAAGAGCTTACTAGATATTCTTGTGCTTTTCCCTTGCACAGGAAATACACTAGCGAAGCTTGCCAATGGAATTACCGATACTCCTGCCTTAATGGCAGCAAAGGCACACCTTCGCAACAATAAGCCGCTTCTTATCTCCATTTCTACCAACGACGCTTTGGGCATGAATATGAAAAATATTGGTTTATTAATGAATACGAAAAATATATTTTTTATTCCCTTTGGGCAGGATAATCCGAAAAAAAAGCCTAATTCTATGATTGCCCATACCTACCTATTGATTCCTTCTATTGAAGCAGCCCTAAAAGGATGCCAATACCAACCTGTAATACAAGGCTATTAAAAACTCGATTTTAGAAAAAGGAGAACAAAACATGTGTGGAATTGCTGGATTTTTTAATCCAAATATGAACTATAAACAGGAAGAAGCCAAATGGCTTCACATTTTAAACGAAATGAATGCCGTACAAAAAAGAAGAGGACCTGACGGCGAAGGTACCTACCTCGACTCTATGTGCGGTCTTGCTCATGTAAGACTTGCAATTATCGACTTAATCACAGGTCAACAGCCTATGGTGAAAAAAGCAGGCGAACAGGAATGTGCCATTACCTTTAATGGTGAAATCTACAACATGGCAGAGCTGAAAAAAGAGCTTCTATTAGAGGGGGCTCATTTTAGAACCACCAGCGATACTGAGGTGATTTTAGAAGGCTATTTACTTCACGGAAAGGATTACATCAAAAAATTAAACGGCATTTTTGCCATTGCCATATGGAATTCTAGTAAAAAGGAGCTTCTTCTGTTTCGTGACCGCCTTGGAGTAAAGCCTCTTTTTTATACCTTAACAGACAATACCCTTGTATTTGCCTCTGAAATTAAGGGGCTCTTTGCTTATCCAACTGTAACTCCAATCCTTGATAAGGACGGACTTTGCGAAATTTTTGCCCTGGGTCCTGCTAAATCCTATGGAAGGGGAGTATTTAAGGATATTTTTGAAGTGCTACCCGGGCAGTGTATCACCTTTGGAAAATACTCCTGCGAAAAGTGCTTTTATTGGAAATTAGAAAGTCATCCCCACGAAGATTCCATGGATGAAACCATTGAAAAAACCGCTTGGCTCATTACAGATTCCGTAAAAAAACAAATGCTTTCTGACATTCCCATTAGTACGTTTTTGTCTGGCGGTGTAGATAGTAGCCTAGTCACTTCTATTTGTGCAAAGGAATTAAAAAAGCACGGAAAACGTCTAAATACCTTTTCCTTTGACTTTCAGGATAACGATAAATATTTTCAGGCAAATTCCTTTCAGCCTAGCGAAGACCGTCCTTTTGTAGAGCAAATGACCGCCTACGCAAATACCAATCATCATTTTCTTGAATGTACCAATACAGAGCAACTAAATTGTCTTTATAAGGCTGTAGATGCCAGAGATTTGCCTTGTATGGCGGATGTGGAGTCCTCTATGCTTTTCTTTTGTTCCAAGGTTACAAAGTATAATAAAGTAACTCTGACTGGGGAATGTGCCGACGAAATTTTTGGTGGATACCCTTGGTTTCACAGCAAGGAAGCCTTTGAAACCAAGGCTTTTCCTTGGTCTCCTTCCATGGCACCAAGACAAATTCTCTTGGAGGATAGCCTAATCGATTCTCTTCATATGGAGGAATATGCTCTAGCCGCTTACGAGAAAACTATAGGTGAAACTCCTGTTTTTTCTGAAGATTCCAAGGAAGAAAAACGTCGCCGAGAAATTTCCTATCTTAACCTTCGCTGGTTTATGGTCACCTTACTTGACCGAATGGACCGCACCAGTATGTATAACGGGCTAGAGGCCAGAGTTCCCCTTGCGGACCACCGAATTGTAGAATATATTTTCAATGTCCCTTGGAGTATGAAATGTCCGAATCAGATTGTGAAGGGCTTACTACGCTATGCTGGAGAAGGACTTCTTCCAAAAACCATTCTCTTTAGAAGAAAAAGTCCTTATCCTAAAACCTATGACCCTGCCTATGAAAAACTGCTTGCAACTCAACTAAAGGAAGTGCTTGCAGATAGCAACAGTCCAATTAAGGTGTTACTAGATACCAAAAAGGTACAACGATTTCTAAACACTCCTTCCGACTACACCAA
>JAFPBJ010000040.1 GCA_017390525.1 Lachnospiraceae bacterium
GTACAAGCAAATCAAGCAATTGGAAACTTAATTGCACTTTTAAAAGAAGCAGGAGCATCTAGCGAAGATGTAATTAAAACAACTGTGTTTATTAAAGATATGAATGATTTTGCAAAAGTAAATGATGTATATGCAAACTATTTTACTTCTAATTTCCCAGCACGTTCTTGTGTGGAAGTAGCACGCTTACCAAAAGATGTGTTAATTGAAATTGAAGCAATTGCAGTAAAAGCTAACTAATAGGAGATGGGAGAATGTCAAAGGTAAAGCAGGCAAATATTTTTTGTTTGTGTTTAATTGGAATACACATTTTTCTGTCATTACTAGTGGGAACCTTTGTAAAAAATACGACTGTTATTTTATTGGTAAGCCAATTTGGAATACTAATACCGGTTATTTTATTTACAATCATTACAAAACAAAATTTATTTGAGTTAATTCGTGTAAAGAAAATTCATTTACTTTCGATTCCATTATTGGTAGTTTTTACTTATGCCATGATTCCAGTAGTAGGGATTATTAATGCTCTTTCTATGATGCTAGTAAAAAATCATATTCAAAATACAGTAAGTGATGTATTAGGAGAAAAGCTACTCCCAGGACTTCTTTTGTTAGCAGTGCTTCCAGCAATTGTAGAGGAAACTACTTATCGTGGGGTGTTTTATAACTCCTACCGTCAGGATAAACCAATGAAAGGGATTATTCTTAGTGCCTTTTTGTTTGGTGCGATGCATATGAATTTTAATCAATTTTTATATGCTACCTTTATTGGATTTATCATGGCACTTGTGTTAGAGGCAACAGATAGTATTATTGGTTCTATGATTGTACATTTTACCTTTAATGGTAATTCTGTAGTGCTAATGTACTTACTTCCGAAGCTACAAAAGTTCCTAGAGGAGCATGGCGTAAATGATGCTCAGGCAGCCTTAGATACTGCTCAGGTAACCTCTTCTAATACGCAAATGTTAAGTGCGGTTATTGTATTAATTCCTATGGCGATTGTAGGCGTAATATTAGCAGGTGGAACTTATATTTTAATTGCATTTTTAAATAAGAGAACAGAAGAAGTGAAAGACTTATTTACAATAAAGAAAAAGGCTGTAGCAGAAGCAGGTCAAGAAAAAACAGAAGTAGAAAAGGTAAAATATTTTGATATCTATATTATACTTAGTTTTCTTGTATGTTTGGTGATGGCAGTGATGGCAGAATTATAAAAGTAAAAGAGGAAACCGAAAAAGGCTTCCTCTTTTTTGTATGGAGTTTACAAAGTAATTTTATTTGTTTTGTTGATGTGCTAATCCAGCAGCAATAAATCCTTTAAATAATGGATGTGGTTTGTTTGGTCTTGATTTAAATTCAGGATGTGCCTGAGTTGCAATAAACCAAGGATGGTCTGGTAATTCAATCATTTCTACAATTCTTCCGTCTGGAGAGTGACCACAAAGCTTCATTCCATATTCCATTAATTCTTCACGGTACTCATTATTAACTTCATATCTATGACGGTGACGTTCATGAATGGTTTCTTGTCCATAAAGAGAGAAGGCTTTAGAATCAGCTTCTAAAATACAAGGATAAGAACCTAAACGAAGAGTTCCACCTAAATTCTCTACGCCATCCTGATCTGCCATAATATGAATCACAGGGTGAGTAGTAGAAGGATTTAATTCGCTACTGTTTGCATCTGTATGTCCAATGACGTGACGAGCAAATTCTACAATAGATAATTGCATACCAAGACAGATTCCAAAGTATGGAATTTTGTTTTCTCTTGCATAGCGAATAGAGCAAAGCATTCCTTCAATTCCACGGTTACCAAAGCCACCTGGAACAATGATTGCGTCAATATCTTCAAATACTTCATTTACGTTGTAGCTACTTACTAGCTCAGAATCTACCCATTTAATATCAACAGAAGCGTCACAAGCTACAGCACCGTGCTTTAATGCTTCTACTACACTAATATAAGCATCATGTAAAGCGGTATATTTACCAACTAATGCTACTCGTACAGTGTGTTTTGGATTCTTCCAAGCGTCTACCATAGCAATCCATTCTGCCAAGTCTGGCTCAGGACAATCTAATTTTAAGCACTCACAAACTACGTTAGCAAGCTTTTCCTTTTCCATAGCAAGAGGTACTTCATAAAGTACATCTACATCTAGGTTTTGAATGACACGTTTTCGTTCTACGTTACAGAATTGAGCGATTTTATCTTTAATATCCTGATCTAGTGGTAAATCGGAACGACATACTAAAATATCTGGTTGAATTCCCATTCCTTGTAGCTCTTTTACACTAGCTTGAGTTGGCTTTGTTTTCATTTCACCAGAGGATTTTAGATAAGGAATTAAAGTAACGTGGATTAAAATACAATTTTCATGTCCAACCTCATGTTGAAATTGACGGATTGCTTCTAAAAATGGTTGACTTTCAATATCACCAACAGTACCACCAACCTCAATAATAGCAACTTCATTCTCTTTTGCATGTTCGTTGCGATAAAATCTGCTTTTGATTTCATTGGTAATGTGAGGGATAACTTGAACAGTTCGTCCACCAAAATCACCACGACGTTCCTTAGATAAAATACTCCAGTAGATTTTACCTGTGGTAACATTAGATTGTTTATTTAAACTTTCGTCAATAAAACGTTCATAATGACCTAAATCCAAGTCAGTCTCTGCACCATCGTCTGTTACGAATACTTCACCATGCTGAATAGGATTCATAGTACCTGGATCAATGTTAATATAGGGATCGAATTTTTGACTGGTAACAAAATAACCTCTCGCTTTTAATAAACGACCAAGAGAGGCAGCAGTAATTCCTTTTCCTAATCCTGATACAACTCCACCTGTCACAAATACATATTTTACTGGCATGAAAATTTCCTCCTATGTTTGATTCGAACTTTAAAATTTCACAACTAATTTATTATACAATTATTCTGAGAAATTATCTACCCTTAAAAAAATTTTTTTAAAACAAAAATAACCATTGACAAAAAAAGGGGGGGATAAATACAATAGAAGAATAAGAAAAGGTTAGTGAAAGCGTTAGGAGGTACAATATGAGTAAAAGAGTAACTGTATTTTTTGCGAATGGTTTTGAGGAAATCGAAGGTCTTACAGTAGTAGATTTACTTAGAAGGGCAAAGGTTGAGGTAGAAATGGTATCCATAGAGGATAGCCTTGTGGTAACAGGCTCCCACCAGATTACAGTAACAACAGATGTGCTGCTTAAGGATATGAATAAAGAAACAGATGTTTTAGTGTTACCAGGTGGAATGCCAGGAACAAGAAATTTACAAAAATGCGAACCGCTAAAAGATATTATTTTAGAAAAAGCAAAGGAAAATATTTATTTAGCAGCAATTTGTGCAGCGCCTTTGGTGTACGGACAGTTAGGCTTATTAAAAGGAAAAAGAGCCACCTGCTATCCTGGGTTTGAAGAGGAATTGCTTGAAGCAAATACCACATTAAATCCTGTAGAGGTGGATGGACATTTTATTACTAGTCGAGGCTTAGGAACAGCAGTAGAGTTTGCTTTAACAATTATTGAAGTATTACTTGGAAAAGAAGAAAGTGAGCGAATTGCAAAAAGCATTATAAAAATGCAATAGGAGGATTCAAATGGTATCAAAAGAAATGGTAGCGCTTGCTAGCAAGCGTTCCGTAATTAGAGAAATTTATGAATACGGACAACAAAGACAATTAATAGTAGGAAAAGAAAATGTATATGATTTTAGCTTAGGAAATCCCAGTGTACCTGCACCCAAGGAAGTGAATTTGTGCGTAAAGGAAATACTTGACCAATATAGTGCGGTGGAGGTACATGGATATACAGTGGCACCAGGAGACCCTAGTGTAAGAGAAACCATTGCCCATTCTCTGAATCAAAGATTTCAGATGGATTATAAAAAGGAAGATATTTTTATGACCACTGGGGCAGCAGCCTCTCTTAATATTGTATTTAGAGCCCTTACTAATCCTAAGGATGAATTTGTTACAATTGCACCGTTTTTTCCGGAGTATCAGTGCTTTGTAACAGCCCAAGGGGGAACTCTTAAGGTGGTTCCTGCGGATATTGATACCTTTCAAATCAATATGGAAGCCTTAGAAAATATGATTACCCCAAATACAAAAGGAATTATAATAAACTCTCCTAATAATCCTTGTGGAGTAGTATATTCTAAGGAAACCTTAGTAGAGCTAGCGAATTTATTAAAGAAAAAATCACAGGAGTATCAGCATACCATTTATTTGATTTCGGATGAGCCTTATAGAGAAATTGTATATCAAGGTGTAACGGTAGAATATGTGCCTCATATTTATAAGGATACTATTGTTTGTTATTCCTACAGTAAATCCTTATCCTTACCTGGAGAGAGAATTGGCTACATTGCTGTTACAAAGGAAGTAGAAGAGTATGACGATCTAATGAAAGCTATTGCTTCTGCGGCAAGGGTGCTAGGCTATGTAAATGCACCATCCTTATTCCAACGAGTAGCAGCAAGATGCTGTGATATGACTGGGGATATTTCTATTTATGAAAAAAATAGAAATCTTTTATATGATGGGCTTACTAAAATGGGCTATACCTGTGTAAAACCAGGAGGAGCATTTTATTTATTTCCAAGAGCGTTAGAAGAGGATGCGGTAAGCTTTTGTGAGAAGGCAAAAAAATACGATTTACTTTTAGTGCCAGGAGATAGCTTTGGTTGTCCAGGACACGTTAGAATTTCTTATTGTGTTGATACAAAAACCATTGAAAATGCACTACCTTTATTTGAAAAACTAGCAAAGGAGTATGGAATCTAATGGAAAGAAAATGGATGAAAAATATACGAAAAGTAGTACCTTACGTTCCTGGTGAGCAGCCAAAGGGAACAGATTTAATTAAATTAAATACTAACGAAAATCCTTATGAGCCAAGTCCAAATGTAAAGAGATACTTAGAATGTGACCACAAATATCGCCTTTATCCAGATCCAACAGCAGATGTATTAGTATCTCAGCTGGCAACTACATACGGATTAAGTAAAGATCAAATTTTTGTGGGAGTAGGCTCAGATGATGTACTTGCAATGGCATTTATGACCTTTTTTCAATCGGAAAAGCCAATCTTGTTTCCAGATATTACCTATTCCTTTTATGATGTTTGGGCAGATTTATTCCGTATTCCTTATGAAAAACAAAAGGTGGATGAAGAGTTTCGTTTAGTAAAAGAGGATTATTATAAGGAAAATGGAGGAATTATTTTCCCTAATCCTAATGCACCAACTGGAATTCTAGAACCATTAGAATTTATTGAGGATATTTTAAAACATAATCAGGAGTCCATTGTAATTGTAGATGAGGCTTATATTGATTTTGGTGGTCAGTCGGCGCTTTCTTTACTTAAGAAGTATGAGAATCTTCTAGTGGTACAAACTTTTTCAAAATCTCGTTCCCTAGCAGGAATTCGTATTGGCTTTGCCATGGGAAATCCTGTATTAATTAAAGCATTAAATGATGTAAAATATTCTTTTAACTCTTATACAATGAACGAAGCCTCTTTAATCATTGGTTCTGAGGCATTAAAGGATCAGGAATATTTTGAAAAAACCTGTAATCTTATTATTGAAACAAGAGAAGAGTTTGTAGCCGAAATGAAACAATTAGGCTTCTCTATGTGTCCATCAAAGGCAAACTTTGTATTTGCTACCCATAAGGAATATGATGCCACAGAAATTTTTGAGGCAGCCAAGAAAGAGAAAATCTACTTTAGACATTTTAATGGAGAACGAGTAAAGGACTATTTGCGAATTACCATTGGAACAAAAGAACAGATGAAACAGGTTATTTCATTTTTTAAAAATTATATGAATAAATCTTAAAAAAGTATAAACTATTCAAAAATCCCTTGCATTTTCTATTTCCCTTTGATAGAATGCAAGGGTATTTTCGTTTGAAAGTCTTTTCAAACAAAGTTCTAATCATTATCGTTTCGATAAATTTTCAACCAAACAAAAATAAAAGAAGAAAGAGGTGTTGTGTTATCAAAGAATTAGTACACACATTTGAGCCAGAAGTGGTGATGCATCAATTAAGAGAGGAGCAAAGCTATTACGGACACTTTAATACGGTAAAGGACAGTATTATAGTAAGAGTAGTAAATTACGAAAAAAATAAAGAGATTTTGAAAAAGTGTCCCTACATAAAAATCCATGATTTAGCCATTACCTTTCGTTGGATTGCAAGACAGGATGACATCGGGATTTCTACTGCTCTGATTACAGACGAAGAATTAGGAAGCTGGAATATTGGAATTCAGGAATTGTTTTGTGCAGGTATTGCCAATACAAAACGAATTTTTCCAGGAGAAATTTTTACCATGCAATCAATGCTTACACATTTAATGCCAGGATTAGAAATTGGCGAAGCAGGAATTGACCTATATGTATTAACGAATCAATGTAAAATTCATGGAGCTACTGCTATTTTGTATCAGGATATGATAGCAGGCTTTGCAAGGGATCTTAATATGGATTTATATATTTTACCTTCTAGTGTTCATGAATTAATTTTAGTGCCTGCCTATGAATATATAGATGTATATCAGCTATACGAAATGGTAAAGGAAGTAAATGATACAGTGGTAGCCTTAGGAGATATTTTATCCTATAACGTTTACAAATATTGCAAAGAAACAGACCAAATTGTGATTGCATAAAATTAATCTCGCTGCACACTTTATTAATAAAAGCGAAGTGGAGTGAAAATGCAGTGGAAAAGTGGTTGGCAGCTTGGAAAAAAGAATATTTAAATTGTATACAGCCTCTTTTAAGGAGAAAAGAGATTAGGAGCATGAAACAATATCGTCATCATTTAGATACAGATGGGTTTTGCCATTGTATGCATGTTTCCTGTATGATGTATATGGTATGTAAATTATTTAGATGGGATTACAAAGCAGCAGCCAGAGCAGGGTTACTACATGATTTTTTCTTGTATGACTGGCATGATTATTTTAAACAAACCCATAGTCCTTTTCATCTCTTTACCCATGCAGGGGTGGCACTTAATAACGCCAATCGATACTTTGTCCTTACAAACAGGGAACAGGACATGATAAAAAATCATATGTGGCCTGTTACAGTGTTTCTGCCAAAATACAAAGAAACCTATTTGCTTACAATTATAGACAAAATATGTAGTATTTTAGAGATTTTTCAGTGGCTTTTTTCAAAAATTCGAAGCAACTTATACAATGTAGGAAAAACCTTAGTTGGTTTTATTGGCATTGTGCAAAAAACATTTGACTAAAATTGGTTTATATGGTACAATATACACAATGTTGAGATAACTCAGCAGAACATTATTTTTTGGAGGACTTTAAAAATGAACAAAGGTACAGTAAAGTGGTTTAACAACCAAAAAGGCTTCGGTTTTATTTCAGATGAACAAGGAAACGACGTTTTCGTTCATTACACTGGGCTTAACATGGAAGGCTTTAAGTCTTTAGAGGAAGGTCAAGAAGTAGAATTTGAAGTAGTAAATGGTGCAAAAGGACCTCAAGCTACCAACGTAACAAAATTATAATCAACGACGAGAATAACAGTGTACCTTTTCTATATATTATAAAAAAGTATAAGAATAGTTATATTGAAATATCAGAAATTGTTTGGGCCATTCATTGAATGGCCTTTTGTTTGTTTATACAGTATTAAAATAGGGTTAAATACAGGTTAAGGATTTGTTAAGACTATTGTTTGACATAAACTTTTTTGTGTTATATAGTTATAATAGAATATTCTGTGTAACTTAGAAAGGAGTAATAGGGGATGAATAGCAGTTTTATATCGAGAAAGGACAAGATTATTGTAGCCGCGATTGAAATTATTAGTGAGTCGGGACTTGCGGCCTTGTCTACGAGGTCTTTGGCAGCTAAGGAAAATATGTCAGAGTCCCTAATTTACAAATATTTTGGGGGACTAAATGAGGTATTGGTAGGTGTAGTTAGTTTCTTTGTAAAGTTTGACCGTAGTATTATGGATACCATATCAGCTAAAAGTACAAAAACCACTAGCAAAATTCGAGATTTCTTTGATGCTTATGCTACATATTATGATAACTACAGAGAGATTACTACAATTATTTTAAATTATGAAGAATTATTACATAACTCAGGCACGAGAGAAATGATTACCAACTGTATTACAGAAAGAACAGAGTTTCTTATTAATGTAATTAGAGAAGGAATTGAAAAAAAGGAAATAAAGGATATTTTTGGAGCAGAGGAGCTTGCTAACATTTTAATTAGTATTATGAATGGAGCAATTTTAAATCGTAGAGTGATGCATCATGAAATGTCTTTTAAAACAGAAGTGATGCAAAGCGTGAATAAAATGTTAAGACTATTAGAGGTATAAGAAGAAAGGCGGAAGTATATATGAGAATATTAGTAGCAGAGGACGATTTAGCAAGTAGAAAGTTTTTGTCAAAGTTTTTATCTCAGTACGGAGAGGTAGATGTGGCAATTGATGGGGTTGAGGCAGTAGAGCAATTTGGAAGTCAAGTAGAAGCAGGTAATTTTTATGATTTGGTATGTCTTGACATTATGATGCCTAAGATAGATGGATATAAGGTATTAGAGGTAATGCGAGAAATTGAAGGGAATTTTGAGGTACCAAATGAAAAGAGAGTAAAGGTTATTTTAACGAGTGCGCTAAATGAAACAGAGTCAACCTTAGATATTAAGGCATCAGGATATGATGGTTACGCAATTAAACCGATTGATATGGATAAGTTTACTGCGTTGATGCAAAAATTAGGATTGCTTTCATAAGGAATATGCGAAGCCTATACAGCAAAGGAGGAAGAATGTGAGAAACGAAGTATTTATTTTAATCTTTTTTTTACTAATTCTTTTATCCTGTGTTTGTATAGGCTGTTTATA
>JAFPBJ010000041.1 GCA_017390525.1 Lachnospiraceae bacterium
CTTCACTTCTTTTTTACTGTTTTTAAGGTGTTGAATTTCTTCAACTGTTCTTTGAATTTTCTCTTAGAATTTTCAAGGTTATATTGTTCAGTTATCAATGTTCAAACTTTTTCGCTTCATTTATCTTCTGAAGCGACAGCAAAAATTATTTTACTACTTTGTTTTTGCTTTGTCAACAACTTTTTTCATTTTTTTGTTTTTTTTAAATTGTCTCTCAAGTGCCGACTTGTAAGAGTCTATCACTTTTATACTTTGCTGTCAACACTTTTTTTAAATTTTTTTTTAGCTTTTTTATATTGAAAAAGCAAAGGCTTTTTCACCTTTGCTTTTTCTGCATTTTTACATTCTTGATTCATATTTCTGGCTAAAATGTAAATTGTTTCATTCATAATCATAAAGTATTATAATGAACTTCTTTAATCAAACCGGCCTCAACGATGTAATCTTTCATATATTGCTTCTCTTCTAAGAGTGCATAAATTTTTTCTTGATTCTGATAACTCACCTCTTTACCATTCACCAAAAAAGGGATACCAAGTTCTCTTAAAGCCATAATATCAAGAGTTTTAAGGTTCACCTTCTCTAGGAGCATATCTCCACCTCCCTTCTTACGTATTAGAAATTACCTTGCTTTTCCTTGTGGTGCATTAATTTTTTTTGTAACACGCATGATATTTCTATTTACTTTTTTAGACATTCTTCCGCTATCAATTATCAAATTATTTTTGGATTATTTGTCTGAAACGACGGAAATTTTTGATTTGATTTAAGAAAAGACTTTATATACGTTTTCCCCTTAAGATAGTTACTTTCACTTGGTGGAAGAACATCTGTTGTTAATTATATGTTACATATAATTAAAAAGCAAGTGTTTTTTCCTTTTTCTACAAATCACACGACATAATACTACATTTTTCTTACAAATCATACATTTTGCACAAACAAAAAGGTTGCCTTTTTGAAGCAAGACAACCCTTATTTTTTATTTCTTAGGAGTACAAGGTTTATCAAAAGCTGGATTAAATGCATAAAAATTCTTTGAATCTAAATTATCCTGAACAATACGTAATGCTTCACCAAAACGTTGATAATGTACTAATTCCCTCTCACGAAGGAATTTTAATGGTTCTAACACATCAGGATCCTTTACAAGTCGTATTAAATTATCATATGTGGATCTAGCTTTTTGTTCTGCTGCCATATCCTCATGTAAATCTGTTATAGGATCACCTTTTGATTGAAATTCACAAGCATTAAAAGGAATTCCACCTGCTGCTTGTGGCCATACTCCAGCTGTATGATCCACATAATAAGCTTCAAAATTTGTTCCTTTAATTTGATCCATAGTAAGATTCCTTGTAAGCTGATGTACAATTGTACTCACCATCTCTAAATGGCCTAGTTCCTCTGTACCTATATCTGTTAGTAATCCCCCTACATTCCGATACGGCATGGTATAGCGCTGAGATAAATATCTCATTGACGCACCAAGCTCTCCGTCTGGACCACCAAATTGACTTATAATCATTGACGCTAGCTGTGGATTGGGATTTTTAATATTGATTGGATATTGCAAGCGTTTCTCATAATTCCACATAGGCTATTCCACCTCCCAAGGATTTTTCATTTTTCCCCAGCTCCATTTACTACTGCAAGTGGCACTATCTAAAGTGAGTGGTCCGAAATAATGAGCATATTCCTTTAGGGCTTTTTCTCTAAGTGTTTTATATTTACAAAAATACTGTAATGCCTCTTCATCCTCTGGATGTGTATCTAAATACAAGGTAATATCGTTTACTGCAAAACTTACTTCATAAATATACTTTAATAACGACTTTTGACTCACCATCGTATTCATTTACATTTCCCTCCTGTACCACAAAACGGAAAATTTAAACTTGGAAAAATAGTCCCAATAGCTAATGCCCTACAAATATCATAGGGTTGTTCCCATTCTTGAAAAGGTACATATGCCATAGCAAGTTGAAGTGATTTTTTCATATGAGAATCAGATTGTTTTTTACATTGTTCCATTCTTTCCATCCTTTTTCTAATATTTACTAATATAATATACACTTAGATATAAAAAGGTTCAAAGAATTTTTTTGTTCTTTGAACCTTAACTTAACTATTTAAAAAACTTATAATGACCTTTTTCATTTTTCTTAATATCGTACAATGCATTATCTGCTCTCTTTATCGCTTTCGTCATTTCCTCTTCTAGCTCACCTTCCTCCACAAAGGAAATTCCAATAGAGCACCCAAGCTTATTACTATTTGCAATCAATACTTCTTTACCAAGTGCTAATTCAATTAAGCCTACAAAGGACCCATTTTCTTCCATTTGATTGTAGATAAACTGCACGCACCTTGTTACAGCCTCTTCTTCCTCTTGATATAAAACTACAATAAATTCATCGCCACCATAACGCACTGAGAATCCATTTTCACGCTTGCATAAGCTTTTTAACACATTTGCAAAAGAACCTAAAATTAAATCTCCTATATCGTGACCAAAGGTATCATTGCAATACTTAAAGTTATCTAGGTCAATATATAATACTGCAATTTTTTGTTGATTTTTCTTAGACATTTTTTCAATTTCATTTTGAAAGCCCTGTCGATTGAACAAACCTGTCAAAGGGTCTGTAACTGCTGTATAATGCAGCCTTTCGTTCATTTCCTTTAACTCCTTGGTTACTTGTTTAATTTTTTCATTGGCTTCTAATCTATTTGTAGCATCTAGCAATTGTCTAAATATAAATAGAAAAGTAGAAAGTGTTTTATTATCAAAAGACATTTTACTTGTTTGCACATACCAATTATCGTTAATCAAGGTATAAACAATAAAAATACTATCTAGCTGTTCATTTACATAAATCGGAACACCTAAGAAGGTACTGATACGATAATCATCAAATAAGGATGTAACCTCCTTATATTCCGAATAATTTTTACTTGCCTTTGAGGCAACAAACCCTTTTCGTTTTTCCTTAAAATACTTAACAAGATGATTTAAAATTTCTTCATTAATTGGAATTTCTTTATCACAATATTTCACAACTGGCTTATTATTTTCCATTCTAAAAAATAAGAAACGTTCCACATCAAAATAGTTTTTAAAGGAAATTGCTGCATTTAAAACAAGCTGATCTACCGTTATTTCAGAAACATTCATCATTTTTTGCCATACTGCAAAAAAGTCCATTTCTCTTTTTTTTGTTTCGTAATCCTGCATAATTGCTGTTTCTTTTACAGAATCAATAATCTTTTCAAGGGGTATATCTAGCTCCATTTTTAATTTTTCTTCTTGTGGCATTGGCTTATTTTGTTCTAAGGCTTCTATTCTTGCAAGTCGTTTTTTGTAATGATATTTACGACAAAATTCCTTTGCATGCTTAATTTCTTCCTCTGCTTCTTGCTCTTTTCCTAACAAGCGATATAGCTCAATCTGCTTTTCCTTAAGCTGAATAAGGTTAAAAAAAGCTCCACCCTTTGAACGTTCTACATATTTGTTTGCTTTGTTAAATGACACCTCTGCCTCTTTATATTTCTTTTGATTCATAAAGCATAAGCCTTCAACAAAAAAATATAAAAACATATCGTCATCCCAAAAGCATTCACGGTTTTGATTCTCAGCCTTCTTTTCACATACAAAAACATACTCTAAAAACTGTCTTGCGCTATTGTGATTGATTTCACAGCTATACATAATTCCTCTTCGGTAATCACAAAGTGCACTTAACCCATATATTTTTGAGATATGACAAACCTTGATACTATCTAAACGCAATATCCTAAGCACCTTCATACATCCACCTAAGCATTTATCAGCAAGGTCATAATCTTCTGCTAATAATGCATTCAGTGCCATATTATATAAGGTTTCTGCCACTACCTGCTGAGCCCCGATTTCATAAAATATTTTTAATGCACGATTATAATGATTGTGTGCTTTTTGATATTCTTCTCTGGCACAGCAATTGTAGCCTAAGCCATTATAAATATTAGCTTCCTCATATCTATTGTTGGTTCTTAACGCAATACCTTCTATATTGTTTAAATAAAAATAGTCTGATACATCATAATATCCATGAAAGGAGGCTACCATAATCGCTTTTCTATAAGCCACAATTTCAAAGACAGTATTTCCAATTTTATTTGTAATCTCAATTCCTTTGTTAAAATGACAAATTCTTTCTTCTATCCCATCTATTTTAGAATATAATTGTTCATCGTTATCAAAAGCATATACATAAACATGTGCCAAATGATTATAAAACTTATATGCTTCTAATTGTTGAATCAAGCTTTGTTCCACATCTGTTGCATCTTCACAATACCAAATATCCTTCCAACCAGCATAATCACTCATATGTGCTAATAAATCAGCCTTAAATTCAAAATAAGGATAGTGCGCTTCTTGTGCTATTTTTTTACATTCCCTTGCATTTTCTTTTGCCTCAATTTTTTGATTATTATAAATTTGTAGCATACCTAGCAAATACCTAAATTGATATTGTGCTCTCTTTTTTGCCCTTTCATTAGAAAATTCCATTTCACAAAGAATTTGCATTTGATTACACACCAAAAATCCTGTAGCAATTTCACCAAGGTAAATACATACTAATGCATATAGTTCAAATATTCTTGCTTTCATTTCATTAGAAATTTGAAGCTTTTCAATTTCAATTTTTTGGTAGAGAATACTTAAGTAATAAGATGCTTGATGTAATGCTAAGGTAGCAAACATATTTTCCAATTTATCCAAATACTCATTTAAATCCTCAGTAGAAAATACAAAAAAATCCTTTTCCTTAGGTAATACAATTTTATTGATTCCCCAATCCACAACCACATCTAAATTAATACACATTTCCTCCAGTTTCTCAAAGCTTCTTTCCACATAAGCTGGCAATTGTATCCCATCGTTATAAGTAAAAAGAATATTGATATTACTGTTTTTTCTTTTTATTAGCTCAATCACTACTAAAATTGTGCTTTCTCCCGCCATTTTCAGTTTATTAAAAACAAGAAATAATGGCTTTCTTTTTGCAAAATAATCTAGCATTTTACAAATGGCATCAATCATTTTATCTGTTTCAAACTGAATTTCTGTTTGAATATAATCTTCCTGTCTTCTAGCTTTTCCTAATTCAAAATAACTTTTAAAGGTAGACTGATGTAGAAAATATACATCACACTCTTTAAAAAAGCTTTCTTGTTCCTCCCTTGAAAGCTTAGAATAAAGCTTAGATAACCAATCTAAAAATGGTTCATAAGCTGTAACCATTCTACTATGATCAAATTCATGATATAGCAACTGGTAATCCTTATATTCCTTCATTACAGCTTCTATTTCAGTTTTACTAATATCAAAGGTATTATAATGCTTAATTGCTTTAATATATGCTTGCTCTTTGCACTGGTGCATCTCACCTACAAATTGCTCCATATATGGTCTTAACTGACTATGCATTGTAGTTCCTCCTAGCCGCTTCTTTCCTTTACTCTACTTACCATCTAAACTTTTTTCTTCCATTAATTTTTCAACATCCTCTAGTGAAATAGGTTTAGAAAAATAATACCCTTGGGAATAGCGTATGTTATTCTCCCTAATTTTCTTTTGCAATTCTTCAGATTCTACGAATTCTGCCACTAACTCCACACCAATTTTTTCTGCTAAAAATACAATGGTTTCTATAATGGCTTGGTTACTCGTATTCGTTAAAATTTTTCTTACAATTTCTCCGTCAATTTTAATATATTTTGGATTCAAATTTACAATTTCTAATAGATTAGAATATCCTGCGCCAAAATCATCAATGGCAATTTGCCCTCCTAATCTTTTGATTTCTCTTGTAAAATCCATTAGTCGATCAAAGTCTCTAAATTCTTCTGATTCAACAATTTCAAAAATAAAGTTATGCGGACATTTTGATTTCTTTAATTCATTAAAAATTAACTCTACCATTTCGTCTGAACGTATATCGTAGGCAGAAATATTAACAGATACCATTTCACTACGATTTGAAAAATAATCAAACACTTTACTTAACATGATTTTGGACAGCTGCAAATAAAGTCTATATTCTTTAGCAATCTCCAAAAATTGATTTGGGTAATAGATTTCACCATTTGCCCCTACAATTCTCATAAGTGCTTCAAACTTTTCACATTTTCTCGTTTTATTATCATAAATTGGTTGAAAATATGGCACTACCCTATTATGAGAAATGGCATCATTCAATATAGAAATCATTTGAATTTCATTTTCTACTACCTCTTCCTCATTAAGAGAACTATCATAAATTAAAAATCTACTACCAGAATTATGTATATTGGCCATGGTAAGTCTGACTTTTTCCAATACTTTTTCTTCACTGATTGCAATAGCAAAATCATTCATTAAGGTAATGTTATATTGGTCAATGGTTAAAAATCCAAACTTCTTATATAGTTTTTTACATATATCCTGAAATCTATATTTGTCAAAGCTAGCATCTCCAACAACAAAGAAGGAATGTAAATCATATACATAAATGCTTAAATTCTCGTGCTTAATATATTTCTGTACCTGTCTAATATTGGTTGCAAAAATATCCTGAAAAATTTTATCTCCAAATCGACTTAATAAAATATGCCCTTTCTCAATGGATATCATACAAATTTTGTCAAAATCTCGTTTCTGGCAATCAAACATATATTTTGTTAAATTTGGAATCGCTGTTCCTGCATCGTAAAATAGCTCTTTTTGTGCCAACTCTTTTTGCTGCTTTATGGTTTCTAATAATTTTGAATTTTGTTGATACATAGATTCTGTTTCGTTTTTTATTACATAATGATACAGTTCTTCAAAGTCCTCATCAAGCATTTGCATTTTTCCAAAGCTTTCCTCATCAATGGAAATAAAGTGCACCTGCTCTGCCATGCTAAGAAGGCTACACGCCCCATTTAAAAATTGCTGACGACCATTTACCATTCCAATCTCCCCTGAAAGAAATGCTCCACAAAGATCTGCGTTATGAAATGGGGTTAGCTCCCACTGGGCACAATTTTTCATATAATACATCTTGTGAGTGCAGGAATATGCGAAAATAGTTTCCACAGGAGTCTCTGACAGTTCCTTACAAATTGCCTGACACTGTTTCGCAGTAGTATAAGGACTTAAATATCCTAATCGAAAGGATTGAGACTCTTCTTCATTAATAAAATAAAAACAAATTTTATTGTCTTCTTTATTATATTTTACAAGTCGACTCACTTTATCCTTTCCCTCAATTAATAATGGAAAATGAGCCAGTACATCTTGTTTTGTATCTCGCTTCACTTCAATATTTTCAATTAATTCAACCTGTCCTAAGGTATTACGAAACCAAGTAAGTGCCTCTGTATGATCTACTTCTTTTAATTCATTCCCCTCTACCTTTGTCATAACATGTGTGCCACCTAATGGCTCATGCCCCACTGTTACATTGGCATAAGTAGTAAGTGTTTCTCCACTTAAGGTAACTGCTATCAAGGAATATGGATAACCCCCCTCCTCTGTAAATATAAAGGGGGGCTCTTCTAATTGAATATTACTACTTGCTAGTCCACCAACTAAGGTAATATGTTCTAGCCCCTCTGTTTCATAGGAAATATCTGTAAATCGAGAAATATCCGAATAGTAATCTGAAGCAAATACCAGCATTGCTTTGGTATCTTCCTTCACGATAGATGATTTTACCTCTTTTGCTAGCTCTAAGGGAGTTTTTCCTCTATAATCAATATGAGTAAGTGCAACCCTAGTATGCTCAAGCTCCGTAACAGAAATCAAACAATTTTCCGAACACTGACTATTACAAATAACTGCCATGGCACTTGTGCCTAAAATTACCCCATTTGGATATCTTTGTTTCACCTGTTTTGCTAATTCTACTGCCTCCTCCTTCTTATGAATCGCAGTATGAATTAAGATTAAGACCTCCTTATCTGACCTAGAATCTTCTGGTATTACTTCCTCTATCGATTGGTTTTGTTTATATAAATAATTATGAGTTTTCATAGGCACCTCCTCATATGCTTCTCTCATGCTTATATACCTTTATTTTACCTCACAACCATAATAATGTAAAGAAAATTTGTTTATATTTACTAGTACACAAAAAAAATAACGCATTTTTTATACAATTATAACAAAATGCATTATTTTTTAATTTATATTAAATTTTTATAGATTATCTGATTGTAGCTTTTTGATTGTATCAATTTTATCTGCAACACATACAATTACATAATCTCCTTTTACTTCCACTAAAGCGCTTTCAATTTTGGGAACTTCATCTGGTAAGTAAGATTCAAAATTCTTCTTTTGCTCCTCTAAATGTTGTGTCATAAGTGATTTTATTTTATCTGTATCCTTTGTTTTGATACATACCAATTCCTCTGCACTTGCTCCTGTTCCTAGGTAAGCAGTAATGGATTCTATTTCTTCTTTTGTGATTCCATATTGGTCTAGCGCCTTTTCCTCATCTACGAAAGCAAGCTCATCTTTAAAGCCATCAGATTCGATAGACTGGCTTACAAAGCTATCAATTTGTTCCTTTGTAACAGCGGTTTCCTTTTTTTCTTCTTTTGAACAACCTACCACAACAAAAATCATTGTTATGCATAACAATATACTCATTAACTTTTTTATTTTATTGAATTGCATCCTTTTTTTCTCCATTTCTTTTAATTCACTTGATTTAACACCTGTAACCATTTTTCATAATACTCTTTTACTAAATGGATTCCATCAATGGTAGCTGTTTCTTTAAGCTCTCCCTCTGGTGCTAAAGTCTCATTTAAATCTATATATTTTACTTGTTCCTTTTGGGCTAATTCTTTGATTTTATCGTTATATAGTCGAATTCTCTCATTTGTAAAAATAGAATCACTTTCTGACTCTTTTTTTGTTACATAAATAATGGACTGTAAATAAATTGTAGCTTCTGGTTGTATTTCTTTTACCTGCTTAATAAATGCATCATACTGTTCTATAAACTTATCTTCATACACCCAGCCTAATTCATTTAAGCCAAAATTCAAATAAATCTCTTGGAACTGCTTATTTTTCATAGCTGCAAGAACAGTCTTTTTCTCACCATTTTCCTTTACAAACGCATTGGTATCAATATCCTTTAAATTTAATCCTACTACTGTATAAAAGGTACCCCCTTTAATACCTGACTGTAATTTAAACCCTTCCACTCTAGAATCTCCAATAAAGAGAGATTGTTCAAAGGATTTTTGTGTATCATTTTCTTGCTGTGAAGTAAGTTCTTCTGTACTTTCTTCCTGACTACTATCCTGATCAATAAATGAGTTATCTTCACTAGTATCATCTATTTCGTAAAATTCACCCTTATTTTCTACTGTTTTTTTATTACTACTATGATTTTTTTTCTCTTTAGAGGCTACAGATAAAAAAATACCTCCAACTAGACCAACTAAAATTATCATTATAATCATACATAATATAATTTTTTGTCGTTTTACTTCCTGTTCTCTACTTCTATTTCTTCCTCGACTCATTGTTACTTTTTTCCTTTATTCCTCTTATCTTTCTTGCGTTACAAATACTGATTTTACACTTTCTTTTCTTAATGTCAAGATGTTTTTTGGAAATTTAAAAAAGAAATATTATTGCAATCATACTGTAACTTTTTTGTGCTTATTTTTTAACGAACTGGGTATTCTATTTCATATAATCTTATGATATAAATGGCAAAAATAAATTTTTTCCATAAAGGAATGTGACCTATGTTTTATGAAATAAAAAAAAAAGCTGATTCCAATTTTTGAATCAACTTCTATTACTTTAAAAGAGCCTTTTGTTCTTGTTACCACTACCTTAGATTGGCAGGTTATTTCTCATGCCTTTTCTTTTCTTCCTGAAAAGGTTAGCCTTTCTTTCCATACTGAAAGCAAGCTAATATGCTATGAGGACTATTTACACCTTATCTTTGTGCTTCCTAAAAAACCAGAGCTTGCCAATGACTTTATTAAGTTTTCCTGTTTTTTAACAAAGGATTATATTATATTCATAGACGATAGTAGCCAAGTAGAACCACTGCTTCAAGCCTTTTCCTCTTTAGAGGATACTTTTGTTACTTCCTCCTTTCAATGTTTGTTTCATTTTTTAACCTTTTTTCTATTTCAAAAGGAATTACGATTTCTTGAGGACTATAACCAAAAGCTTTATAAACTAGAAGCAACCCTTCAAAAGGAGCCGCCATCTTCCTTTAATCAGGTCTTGGCAGAGCTAAATAAAGAGCTTTTGGCTCTTCACAGCTCCTACCAACAGCTGATTACTTTAGGGGAAGATTTATCCCTAAACGAAACTCATATCCTTCCTGCTACTCAGCTTAAACTTGCACAGCTTTTTACCAATCGAATGATACGCTTATGTGATAAAATCCAGATGATTCAAGGCCACGTATCCCAGCTTAGAGAAATTTATCAGGGTGAGATTAATTTACATCAAAATCATATGATGAAAACCTTAGGTATTTTAACTGCCATTTGTTTACCCTTGTCTCTTATTACTGGTTGGTATGGAATGAACTTTGAATCTATGCCTGAATTTTCCTGGCATTATGGATATCTATTTGTCATTCTTTTATGTATGATTAGTTTGTTTGTAGGCTCACGCTTTTTCTGGAAAGAATTTAAACGTGCCCCTAAACACTAAAGCATATTTATTTTTGACTCGTAGTTGTTTTGGTATTTGAAGTAATTAAATCTGATAAATTGATTAGAGTTCCATCTCCACCTACCACATATGGCATTTTTCCATCCCATTTATTAATGAACTCTAATTGTAAAATATTATCGTTTACAGTTTTTGATTTAGCGGCTAAGGCTTTTGCTTCACCCTCTGCCTTTACAATGGCTTGCTCTGCTTCAATTTTAATTCTCTTTAAATCCTCTTGGGCTTTTAAGGCTAATTGTTGTGCAGTTTGTTTTGATTCAATGGCTTCATTAAATTCCTTCGTAAAGTCAAAGTTAACAATATTTAGATTTTCAATTGAAATTCCGTATGCTTGTACTTTTGCTGTTAATTCATCTTTCATAGACTGACTTACAGAAGTTCTTTTGGTAATTAACTCCTCTGCAGTATATTGAGCTGTGGCACTTTTTACTGCTTCTTGAATAGCTGGGATTACAATGGTAGTTTTATAATCTAAGCCTACATTTTTATACAGTGTACCTGATGCTTCTTTATTTACTTTAAAATTGACTGCAATTTTGTTGCTTACAGTTTGTAAATCCTTACTAGCTGCTGAGCCTTCAATTTCTGCTATTTGAGTACGATTATCTTGTACTACAATTTTTGTAATAAATGGTATTTTAAAATGTACGCCCTCTTCTAATAAAGTATCTTGTACTGCTCCTAATCTTACCACTACCCCTGTATGACCACTTGGTACAATTGTAAAAGAGTTTATGGCAATAATCGCCAATGCAAATAATGCAATAACAACCGCTACAATTTTTCCTACCCCTTTGTTCTTCTTTTCTTCCACTTTTTGTTCCTCCTGTTTTACTTATTTTTTCCTGCTAAATAATTAATGAATTGTTGTGCTGTTCTTCCGGAAATTCCTCCGTGACTTAGCTCCCATTTATTGGCTTCCATACATAGCTCCTCCTCTGATAATGTAATGGAAGGGTATTTTTTTGCAAGCTCAATCACTATTTTGAAATATTCTTTTTGTGTTGGCTTAGAATAATTAATCGATACACCAAATCGATTCACTAAGGATAATTTTTCTTGAATCGTATCAGAACGGTGTAGCTCATCCTGAGACATATCAGAACGGTCGCTCCAAGTTTCCCTTATTAAATGTCTACGATTAGAAGTAGCATAAATAAGCACATTGTCAGGCTTTGTTTCCATTCCACCTTCTATGACCGCTTTTAAAAATTTGTATTCAATTTCAAATTCCTCAAAGGATAAATCATCCATATAGATAATGAATCGATAATTACGATTTTTAATATGCGCAATAATAGAAGATAAGTCCTCAAACTGATGCTTGTAAATTTCTATCATTCGAAGCCCTCTATCATAATATTCATTTAAAATAGCTTTAATGCTGGTTGACTTACCTGTTCCACTATCACCAAACAACAAACAGTTATTTGCCTTTCTTCCTTCTACAAAGGCTTCTGTATTCTCTATTAGCTGCTTTTTTTGAATCTCATAGCCCACTAAATCATCAAGCATGACCTTGTCTGTATTATTAATTGGGCAAAATTCTAACACGCCATTATTTCTTCTAATGCGAAATGCTTTATTAAGACCAAACATTCCTACACCATATTCGTAATAAAACTGTGTAACAATGTCAAAGATTTCATTTTCATCCTTGGCTGCACTAATCTTACGACTGAGAGCTTGCACTTTTTCACTTACGTTTTTATTATACATACGCTCCTTTTTTACAATTGCCTTGTAATGACAAATGGTATCAAAGCAATCAATTTCAAGGGCTTTTTCTATTGGTGCAAAATCATAATGGAACAAATATCTAAATATTTTAAAATCCCCCTTTGCAAAGCGATTCACTGTTCCATCGTTGGCTCCTACCTTTTCACAGGTAATACTAAAGGAATTTTCATTGGTAATAAGCAAAAATGTAAGATAATTCTGCCACAAATTCTCATCAAAGCCATATTGGGTAGATAAATCTAAGATTCGTTTCATCTCTACATAAATTCGTTGCACCAATATGTCCTTGGTTTCTTTTTCCTCCTCAAAATCCTTAATAATGTCAGAAATTCGGTATAAAATACTGTCTTCTCCTAAGTCGCGGTATAATACTAATTTTGCGACCTCCTTATACATAAAAAACACAACCTTTCTCTTGTTTTGTTTTTCTTTTGTAGTGAAAAAATATTCACTATTATATGCAAAACAAGACCTTTATGGCAACTGTCATAAAAGTCTTGGCATCTGCTTGTGTTATTATAACACATTTATTTCCAAAAAAATATCTTTTTCTTATACTTCAATTAAATAACTAGTATGCGGCTTCACTTTTAAATATAAATATCCATCCTTTACTTCATAGGAAAGTGGTGTTTTTAGTAAATCTTCTTTTGCCCCACACTCCCATTTTCCAAAGGCTTTGATTGGAAGCTCAAGAATTCGCTCCTCATGGTCTGTTGAACATACAGTCAGAATAAGCTGCTTATCTGTAAATCTTGCATAGGAAAATACATAATAATCTTGAGATAAAATCTTAAAGCTACCTTCTTTTAATGCTTCTTTTTCTCTTTTTAAATGCGCTAGTGTCTGGTATAAATGAAAATATTCTCCTTCCTTAAAATTATCCTTCCAAGGCATTGGATAACGGCATCCTTCTATATCCTCTACTCTTCCCTTAATTTGTGCTTCGTCTCCATAGTAAATATTAGTTGCACCAATCATGGTAAATAGCATAATAACAGCTCCTCGATATTCATCAAAGCGTACCTTTTTGTTATTATGAAGTCGGTGTATATCATGACTATCTAATAAATTAAATTGGTTTTCCTGTATTACTGTTGGAAGCTGAGCAAGGTGTTCTAAAATTCTTTGGGATAACTCCATAGCCGTTGGCTTATAAGAAATATTTGCAAGCTCTGGTTGCTTATTTAAAAATGGTTCTCCATCTCCCACAAAATCCCTTACTGGTCTTGTAAAGCCATAGTAATTCATAGCAGAATCCCATTCTTTTCCTTGTAAAAATTCTGCACAATCACACCAATCCTCAGCTAGAACATAGGCGTTTTCGTTTTCCTCCTTGATGCTTTTTCGAATAGCAGGCCAAACCTCATGGTGAAGTTGAATCTCATTATTTCTTGCCATAACATCTGCTACATCAAATCTCCAACCATCAATAGAAAATGGTGGCTTTAACCATTTTTTTACAACTGAATCCTCTTTTTCATACAATGCTTCTCGCAAGGCTTTTGATGTATAATTAAGAGTTGGTAGTGTTTCTACATCCCACCAAGCTTTGTAGGAATTGTCTTCATTGAAAAAGTAATATTCTCGCTCTTTTGCATCTTTATTATTATAAGCACCTATGGATTTATCATAGAAAATACCTTCCTTGTTAAACCATTTATTCGCTGTTCCAGTATGGTTAATGGACACATCTAAAATTAATTTCATTCCATTTTCATGAAGCGCATTACTTAACTGAATCAAGGCTTCATCCCCTCCAAAATGAGGGTCCACAGTAAAATAATCTAAACAATCATATTTATGTACTGTTGCTCCATAAAAAATAGGATTTAAATAAATTGCTGTAACTCCTAATTCCTTTAAATATGGAATCTGTTTTGTAACTCCCTCTAAATCTCCTCCGTAAAAATCCAAGCAAAAGCTTTTATCGTATGGAAGAGGCTCTTGATTCCAATCTTTGATTTGGATTGTATCATGTCCATCAAAGGTATATTCTTTATCCTTTACATCATTGTCTGGATTTCCATTACAAAATCTTTCTGGGAAAATTTGATAAAATACCGCATCCTTTACCCAGGTAGGTTGCTTATAATCTGTTAATATTTTAAAATCATATAACTCATTCGGAATATATGTAGTAATTCCTTTTTGATTATAGTAAAAGATTTCATTTTTGGTTGCTAAATAAAAATGGTAATGTAAGCAATCTTCAAAAATTTGCACACTTGTTTCATAGTATACCAACCCATTTTCCACTTTACTTTGCTGCATCTTAAATAGTTGCTCAGTTCCATTTATTTTTGTTCTAAGAAAAACATGCTCTACAGGCGCATCCTCATAAAATCTAATTTGAATCTGAACTGTATCCTTCTTTGCTGGCAAAGGATTACTTACAAAATATTTTGTTCCATCTGAATATACACTTTCTAACCATTGCTTCATCCCTATTTCCTCCTAATTCTACTTTACTATTTGCGAAACACATTCACACCTTCTGGGTTGTATAACCAAATAAGATAAAACAGTGTTTCGCAATTACTTATCCTTCTACTACTATTTTTTCCACTACTGCTTTTCCTCTCCATCCCCCTTTTTTCCAACGAATGTAAACGATAATTGCTCTTACCCATTCATCTAGCGCCATAGCAAACCATACGCCTAATAAACCAAAATGAAATACAATTCCAAACACATATCCTAACAGCACTGATACACCCCACATAGATGCCATTCCAAGATAGGTTGGAAACTTCACATCTCCTGCTGCCCTCATGCTTTGTATCACTACTAAATTCGTTGCTCTGCCAAATTCCAAGAAAATATCTAGCGCCATTACTTTCACTGCAAGCTCTAGGGTTTCCTTATTCTTTGTAAAAATTTGTAACGTATATGGACTAATGATATAATTTATAGTTGCTAATAGAAAAGACAATATAATTGCTACCCTTAAGGTTTTTAACACCCTCTTATATGCCACATCTTCCTTTCCTGCTCCCACATAATGCCCTACTAAAATCTGCATTCCCTGTGCCATAGATACTGAAAAAACATAAGCAAAGTTTGTTAAAACAGAAGCATATGCTTTTGCATTTACTGCAACTAAGCCTAGCATATTTACAAAGGACATAATACAAATTTGTGAAATACTATAAGAAATACTTTCCCCTGCGGAAGGAATCCCAATTAACAGTAACTTCTTTAGGGTATGAACTGGAAATTTCTTAAAATATTTCATAGATATATTTCCTGGAATATATTTCACAAAAAAGTATATTGCAATTCCAAGGGCAATCATCCTACTTACTACACTAGAAATGGCAACCCCTTTTACTCCCAAATTTAAGAAACGTAATGGTCCATATAAAAATAAATAATTCCCAAAAATATTGGCTACATTTACTAACAAAGAAATAATCATTCCTATTTTTGTTTTTCCATTACTTCTAAAAATTTGAGTAAAGGTATTAAACATAGCTTGTAAGAAAATAAATCCGCCTAAAATGACTAAATAGCTATTTGCTTCTGTTAACAAGCTATCTGGAATCTTAATTAATCTTAACATTCCCTTGCCAAATATCATAATAGCCAAACTAATCACACCACTAATTACAAGGTTAAACCCAACGGACACACTATATATTTCACTTAATTTATCATATAACTTCGCTCCTAAATATTGGGCTACCACTACCCCAGTGGCACTGGCAATAATACTAAACATAAGAGTAAGTAAATTTAAAATTTGATTGGCATTACTAACCGCCCCAACCGCTGTATCAGAATAATTACTTAACATAATAGTATCTACATTACCAATAAGCATTGCTAGTAATGTTTCTACAAAAATCGGCCAAGATAATTGAAACAATGAAGTTTTTTCTGAAATTGCTTTTTCCTTTGTCATACTCTCACTCCCTATCCTTTTTCTTATCCTTATTATACAAGATTCCTATCGATTCTTCTTGTAAAATACAAGCTAATTCATAACACAATATTATCTTTTTATCATCGAACAAAGCAAAAAAACAACGAAAGCCATTCAATTGATAACTTTCGTTGTTTTCTTACTTTATTCGATAATAGCGTTAGAAAGAATCACCTTTTAGCCTAACATTACTAAGTGAGCTACTGCAATTTCATTATCCTCTGGATATCCTTCCACTGTCATTAAAATCAATTCTACATAGGATTCCTCTAACAATAGCATTTCTGCAATTTCCTTAATTGTTTTTCCCTCCACAGACAAATTTTTCACCTGTGTTACATCCTTTACTGTTTTTGCAAGGTCACCCTCTAACTCATCTAGCTGTTCCATATCTACAGTACTTTCTGGCTCTCCCTCAGCAATTTCCTTTGCATACTCTTCAAAGCTTGGAATTTCTTTTCCTTCCTCCTGATAAAAATCAGACATATATTCCCAATCTAAGGTTCCATCTAAATCTTTTTCTTGACTCATAATTCATTCTCCTTTTTCATCCATTACTGTTATAGGCATTTGCGAAACGCCCAAAAAACTTATTTTAGTTGTACAAAATATACAATTCCATAAGCAGGTACTTTGTCCCCGTCGGTGTTTATATACCTTAATATAAAGCATTGCAAGTTTGTGCGTAGCACAAATCTTGGGTGTGAAATTTATTTTCACACTGGTATCGCTACGAGGGACAACGTAGCGAGAGCGTACCTGCGTTGGTATGTATATTTTGTACGACTACAGAATGCTTAAACTGCGTTTCGCAATTACCTACCATTACTGTTAGTATAGCATTTCATCCTTACTCTATACGTTGCTCCTTTAATAATTGAATTTCGTTTTTGTAGCCCTCTAATTCATTTGGAGTTTCTAAATAAAATGGTAAATTTTTTAATGCATCGTGATTAATGACGCTAGAAAGTGCCGTAAGTCCAATATTTCCTTCTCCTATTTTTTCATGTCTATCCTTATGGCTACCTAATACATTTTTGCTATCATTTAAATGAATGGCATGTAAATGTTCTAGCCCTATCACTTGATCAAATTCTTTTATTACTTGATCCAACTCATTTACAATATCATATCCCCCATCAAATACGTGACAGGTATCTAAGCATACTCCTAAATGCTCCTTTAGCTCTACCTGATCCATAATGGCTCTTATTTCTTCAAAGCTTCTTCCTACCTCTGTTCCTTTTCCTGCCATCGTCTCAAGTAATACAGTAGTGGTCTGCTCTGGCTTTAAAATATCATTAAGCAGTGCAACAATTTGTCTAATTCCCTCTTCACTTCCTTGTCCTACATGACTGCCTGGATGAAAATTATACATATTGCCTGGAATATATTCCATTCGCTTTAAATCATCCTCCATAATCATTTTTGCAAACTCCCTAGTATGCTCATCCTTAGAGCAAGCATTTAGGGTATATGGGGCATGGGCTAAAATTTTATTAATTCCATGCTCCTTTGCAAAGGCTAAATATGCTTTAATATCCTCTTCATCAATATCCTTTGCTTTACTTCCCCTTGGATTTCTTGTGAAGAACTGGAAGGTATTAGCCCCAATAGATACTGCCTCCTTCCCCATATGCAAAAATCCTTTTGATGCAGCTAAATGACAACCAATTGTAAACATTATTGCTTTCCTATCCTTTCTATCTTGTCATTGCACTTTCATATAAAAATGCATTTCCTTTTTTTCCAATTCTTTTTACTACCTTTAATTCATATAGCACATTTAATGTAACCTGGGCTAAGGATACGCTAATTCCTGCTGCCTTTGCAAATTCTTTACTAGAATATCCTACCTCTAACCCTTGTGGAAGAAACTGTTGATAATCCTCCCTATCATTTACATAAATAAGATCTATTAATTCCTTAGGAAGCCTGTCGCTACAAACAGAGCCTTTTTTCTTATCCTTACTCCATCCATTTAGCATTCTATATTCCTCTGCTTCTAATAGTACCAAACATAAATGAAAATTAGGATCTGACAAAGCTTCTTTGATTTTATAAAGTTCTACAAAAATATCATATTTACTTCTTTTTCTTGGAGAACGTCGTCCTCCTGATATTTCCCCTGTTTCTGGTTCTATCCAATAAATCCACTTTCTAACTAAAATAGGATGTACCACTGTGACATCATACTGAGGTAAAAATGCTTTTAATTTACTGCGTAGCTTGTTAAACTGCTTGGTCTGTACTTCAATAATATCTGCCCCATGTAAAATGTCTGCAACATAGCGTCCCACCTTAATCTCATGGTATTCTTCCATAGGCTCAAAATATTTTTTTAGTACTGCATGTAGTGTTTTTTCTCCTAAGGTACCAATGCCTTCTCTTGTTATTTTATCATGTATAACCTGTTGGCAAATTTCATGAAACCTTTTTTGCTCTAATTCTTGTTGTTCCATTTCTTATTTTCCTCGTGTTTAAGAGCTTGCGCTGTCCACTTGATTTGATTGCTTCTTAATTGAAAATTTCTTATCTTTTACTAAGAAAACGCTTACAACTCCACATAAGCATCCAATTAACATACCTCCAAGGACATCACTTGGATAATGCACATATAAATATAGCCTACTAAATCCCATAAATGCTGCCACTACAAATAAAAGTGCACCATCCTTTTTATGATAACAAAAAATCACAGTTGCTACCACAAAGGCAATAGCTGTGTGACCTGACGGAAAGGATGAATCCACTGGTTTCGCAATTAAAAGCTTAATTCCTTCTACCAAAGCATATGGTCTTGTTCTTGATACAAGGGGTTTTATGATTAGATTTACAAGCAGTGTATTCATTGCAATGGCTACTGCTAAATTAATCCCCACCTTGCGATATGGTTTCATAATTAACAAAAGTAGTGCCAGAAGTAAAAAAATTCCTCCTCCATTTCCCAATGCAGTAAAAATAGGAAACACCTTATCTAATAAAGGAGCAGATAAATGTTCCCTAATAAAATCAAGTATTTGAATGTCTATTTGGGTGATATAATCCATTTTATAATAAGTCCTTCTTTTTTAAGATTCTAAATGCAATAAAACAAATAATAAGAGAAATCAAGCAAATAAGTGGAAATCCAAAGCTATTGTGAGCGAAAGGCATATGATCTTGATTCACATTCATTCCATAAAATCCAGAAATAATATTAGGTATGGACATAACAATGGTAATACCTGCAAGTAACTTCATTACTGTATTTAGGTTATTATCAATTACCTGAGCAAATAGCTGTACTGTTCCTTCTAGAATACTTCGGTAAATATTTGTCATCTCAATGGCCTGTTTATTTTCAATAATAACGTCTTCTAGCAATTCTAAATCCTCTTGATACTTCTTTACCCTCTCAAAGCGTGTAAGTCGCTCTAATACCATTCCATTTACTCTTAAGGAGGTTGTAAAGTAAATTAAGTTCTTCTCTAACTCATGCAACTCGATTAAATCGCTATTTTTTGTTCCTTTACTTAATTTTTCCTCAATTTCTTCACGCTTTAAATCAATTAAACGAAGACAATTTAAATACACGGTAGCATTATTATATAGAATCTGATAAATAAATCTAGTTTTTTTCGC
>JAFPBJ010000042.1 GCA_017390525.1 Lachnospiraceae bacterium
AAGAATATTTAGGATTTTCCGTGGGCTACTTTGGCTCTACAGCTAGTGAGGATGTGCGTTATACTGTAAATGGAACTACCATTGAAGGCTACTATCTAAATGGCCTTGATCCATATGAGGGAATTACAGTACGTCTTCAATTACCTGAGGGATATTTTACCACTGATAGTTCCTTTACCCTTATTCGAATGCTTATGCTTATCATTCCAGCAATCTGCCTATTTATTTCCTTCTTTCTATGGTTAAAGTATGGAAAGGATGATAGACCTATAGAAACTGTGGAATTTTATCCACCAGAAGGCTTTAATAGCTTAGAGGTTGGTTTCCTATACAAAGGGCGTGCAGAAAAGGAGGATGTAGTTTCCCTACTAGTTTATCTTGCAGGAAAAGGCTATCTTTCCCTTTCAGAAATAGAAGAAAAAGCTATCTTTGGCTCAAAGAAAACCTTCCAAATTACTAAATTAAAGGACTATGACGGAAACAATGAGTACGAGCGTATCTTTTTAACAGAATTATTTAGTACAAAAACAACGGTAACAGAGGCTGATTTAAACCTTAAGTTTTATAGAACGGTAGACCGTATTTTAGCAAAGATTAATACGCATAAAAACAAAGTAATGATAAATCACTCCGTTATTTTACAACAATTTTTTGTTGTTTTAGGAATTTTATCATCCCTAATGGTTACAGTAACGATTCCAACTTTAGAAATTGCCTCCATAGGTGAGGTTTTTGTGTCTTTAATGATTATGTTGTTTTATGTTCCTTTTTACGCAGTCTTACTCATAAAAGGGATACCTACTGTCTTCCGTATCTTTTGGGGCGGCTTTACATTCCTTCATTCCTTAGCATTTTTTAGCAGTCTGCCTATATTAGAGGCAATGCTTCTTGACCCATTTTACTTTGTCAGTGTGCTATTTGGTATGGGATGTATCGCAGGAATGATTGTTTTCTGCAAATTAATGCCAAAACGTACCCCATACGGAACACAAATACTGGGAAGAGTACTAGGCTTTAAACGTTTCCTACTGACTGCAGAAAAGAACAGATTAGAAGCCTTAGTTATGGACAATCCTACATACTTTTATGATATTTTGCCATATACCTATGTATTAGGGGTATCTGATAAATGGATTGCAAAATTTGAATCTATCGCAATCGAGGAACCAGACTGGTATCACAGTCCTTCTGGTTTCCATGCTCATACCTTCGGAACCTTTATGCATCAAACTATGACCAGTGCTAATCGGGCTATGACCTCTCAGCCATCTAGTAGTGGTGGATCTAGTGGAGGCTCTGGCGGTGGATGCTCTGGTGGGGGCTCCGGCGGCGGAGGTGGTGGTTCTTGGTAACAAAGTGTCGCCCTACAGCGACACTTAAGAGAATTTGTTTCACAAATTCTCCTTAGCCTTCCTACTAAATTAAACAAAACGGTGTACTTTCTGGTACACCGTTTTTTGATTCTATGCTTCTATTTTTTAAATAATTTTAAGAACTTACTAAAGAACCCTGTTTCTTCTTCCTTTACTTCCACCTTTTTTTCCTCTTCCACTTTTTCAATGGCGGGTGTTTTGATTACAAATAGTACAGACTGGATGTTTTTATTTTTTTCTGAGGTGAAGGATATGGTTTTTACATTTTTTCCTGTCATATTGGCAATGGTGCTGTCAATTTTGTCTGTAATCTTTGAATCCATATTGGCTGTTTCTTCTTGAAATTCATTGGTTCCATTGTAAAGAGCTGTGGTACCTCCTGACAAGGTAACAATACTGTTGGCAAGGGTTTTTGTTGCACTGGTTAGGGAATTTACCCCCTTATGGAAGGTTTCATAATTTTCTTCCAAAGAATTAGCTCCTGTCATTAGGGCACCCTTTTTGGTATCAAGGGTTTGACTGATTCCCTGAATTAATTTATCACTACCTTGGATGTAAGAAATATCTGCTGATAAAAGAGCTTCTGCATTAATAAGGGCACCTGCATTTCCTACATAATTAGTAATTATAGTAGCATTTTGTTCCTCTTGCATATATTGCTGATAAAGGCTAGTAGCTTCGCTATCACCTTTTTTTACTAGCTCCTCTAGCTTTGCCATCACACCACTTTGACCACCTGCAGAATAAGCACCATATAGCGCTCTTTGGGTACTAGAAATATGCATGGCAGCGATTACCTGTTTATGCTGTTTTACATATTCCTTTACATTTTTAATTCCACCCTTTGATAAGGAGGTATAGTAGGTATCAATGGTACCTTGTAATGTATTAAGCCCTTCCACTAAGGAATTGACTCCTGTTTGAATTTTTCCTGAAGCCTTGCTTAAATCCTTTGCTCCATCATAAATAGAATTGGCTCCCTTAGCAAGCTCCTCGACTCCTTTATTTACCTTTCCTGCACCCTCATCTAGATTAGAAATAGCATCCTGCATTTCCTTTACTGTATCTGTAAGCTCTTTATCATCAAGGTCTAGGTCAAGATTTAATTTCGTTGCATTAATGGAGATTCCTTCCATTTCAAAGTCCTTAACATCAGCTGTTACCTGAATATTTGCCCCTTTTTCTGGCATAATCAAAAAGGTAAGCTGCTTTTTAGAGCCTACATTGGCAATAGAGGCTTCTTTTGACTGAATATTGGTACATTTATTAGAGTCTAATACAATGGTCGCCTGTAGTGCATATCCTTTCCAGAAATTTTCATTACAATTTTCATTTTTTGTAATATCCATATTAAGCTCTAGCTTACCTGATTTTCCTGCCAGCTCTTCCCCACTATAGGAAACGCCATCTAGCTTGTAAGAAATCGCTACATTCCAAGGGATTTCTTTTGACTTTAAGTCACCTTGATAATAGACCTTCTTATTATCGGTATGTAAGGTAACCTTGTCATTTTCTAGGGTGATTTTATCTGTGGTGGTTAAATTTTTTACACTGGAGTAATTACCATAATCAACAATATCTCCCCCCTGAAAACTATTTACCACATGCACTCCCTTTACCGTCCCGTCTTCTTCTAGGACTGCGTATACCACCTCTTCCTTTTTACTTGGAGTGACGGCTCCAAGGGCTGTGTATCCCATCATATTTCCTACTAAGGTAACCACCAAACCAGTGGCAATCAATGCTTGTTTTCTCATAATAATTTGCTCCTTTCTAAGCCTTTGCTTTTTCTTTCTTTTTTCCTGAACCAACAAAATCAAATACCTCTATAAAGCCTGGTAAAATAAATAGTACCGCAATTAAGGAACAAAGGGTTCCCTTTCCAAGTAAGTATCCAAGCTGAGAAAGTAGTCCATGGGTGGATATTTTTCCAAGTAAAAAGCCTACTACTGTTAAAACTGTGCCAGATGTAAGAATGGAAACTGTAACATTGGATATGGTTTCAATGACACATTCCTTTCTTCCCATGGTCTTTCTATTTTCCTTATATCGCTCTGTAAATAAAATAGCGTAATCTACGGTGGCTCCTAGCTGAATGGAGCTGATAATTAAGTAAGCGATATAGAATAAGGTTTCCGATGTGTAATACGGAATGGATAAATTAATCCATATAGCAGATTCAATGGTAAGTACTAAGGTAACAGGTAAGGATAAAGACCTCATAGTGGCAATAAGCACAAGAAATACTGCTAATACTGCAATAAAGTTTACCTTTACCATATCTGCTGTTATGGTATCCATTAAATCATAGGTGCTAACGCCTTCCCCTGCTAGGTAATATTCCTTTTCATAATATTTTTTTGCGATATTTCTAATGTCTCTTACTAAATCAAAGGTTTCTTCCCCTTCAAAATCTGCATCAATAGATAAAACCATTCGACTATAATGCTCCGATTCTAGTAAGCTTAAGGTGCTTTCGTCTAAGTATTCATAAGGGATTTCTGCCCCTGCCATATCTACATAGGATACAACAGATGTAACCTCATCTAATTGCTTTAATTCCTGAGATAATTTTGTTTCTGTAGCGGTGTCGCCTTTTGGAACTAATAGTACATAGGTATCTCCTTTTCCAAAGACCTCTTCAATTTTTCTTGTATCCTGTCCTACCTTTGTATTTTTTCCAAAAATATGGGAAGCTCCAAAGTAGTAATCATTATGAGTGCTAGCAAGATAAGAAGGTACAATCATAAGAACAAAGATACACATAAGAGGAATGGTTACCTTTTGAATCACTGTACCTAGCTTACGAAAGGCTGGCATAAAAGGCTTGTGCTCTGTTTGATCCATCCATTTATAGGTAAGTAAAATAAAGCCTGGCATAAATAAAAATACGGTAATTAAGCTAATGGCAATTCCTTTTGCAAGGGCTAAGCCTAAATCAGGACCTATCTTAAATCTCATAAGAGCAAGCGCTAGAAATCCGATTACGGTAGTGACACCACTAGATAAAATAGAGGAAGTTGATTTACAAAGTGCCTGTTTCATAGCAGTAATGGGTTCAGCATCTTTTCTACATTCTGCAAAACGATGCATTAAAAATACGGAATAATCCATAGACACTGCCAGCTGTAAAATGCTTCCTGCCGCATTGGTTACAAAGGAAATCTCGCCAAAAATTAAGTTCGTTCCTGCATTAATCACAATTGCTACTCCCAAGCCTATTAACACAATAAAGGGCTCTACATAGGAGTTGGTAGTCAGTAATAAAACAAAAAATGCAAATAATACTGCAATAATGGCAATTTTTCCAACTTCCTTTACCGTGCTAGTAGTTGCCGCCGCTGTATTGACCGCCGAGCCTGTCATAGCATTGTCTTCACCAATTACCTTTCTAAGGGCATCTACTGTAGAAATGGTTTTCTCCTCTTCAATGGTAACTGTAAATAATGCTGTTTCATCCTTATAATATGTTTCAATTGTTTTACTATCTTGGGTTTCTAAGGGTTGATTGATGTTGACTGCATCGTCTAGCCAATTAACCGACAATACTCCATCTACCTGCTCTATCTTTTCCTTATACTCTAATGCCTCTGGTATGGTAACATCCTTTATCATCACTCTGGCATTGGGAATGGCACCATCAAACTCCTTCTCCATTACATCTATGGCAACAGTGGAAGGTGAATCCTCTGGCAAATAATCATTTAAATCATAATTGACAGCTACCAGTTCCTTCGCTCCAAGAGATAAGAAAAATAACAGTAGGAATACCAGTAAAATTTTCTTCCTATGTTTGATTACTTTGTCATAAAATTGTTCCATAGTTTGTTCACATCCTTTATATTACATTTGAAAGTTATTTGACATTTGTACTGTATCGTTATAATATACAAATATAAGATATTTGACAACGTACATTTTATTTGCATTTGCATTTTAATTAACAAATGTATATCATTTGTTTCCTAACTTACAAAAAAGAATGGAGAGAACCTAATATGGATACCAAAGAAAAAAAGACTGACCTTAGAATTTTAAAAACCCATAAAGCATTATGCGAAGCCTTTTTATCTATGCTAGAGGAGAAAAAGTTCGAAGACATTACTGTAAATGAATTGTGCGAGAAAGCTATGGTGCGTCGTGCCACCTTTTATAAACACTTTGCAGACAAATATGAATTTTTCGCCTTTTTTGTTCGTCAAATTCAAGAAAGCTTTCAAACAAAGGAAATTGAATCCATGCTAAATGAAAATCCTTCCTGCTACTATATTTATTTGTTTAAAAAAGGAATTGAATTTATGAAGGAGCACAAAAAGATTGTAAATAGCGTAGTAAATAGCTCCGTTTGTCATACACTACTTCAAATTCTATTTGATGAAATTTATAGAAATGTGTTACTAAAATTAAAAGAGGATGCTGCAACTTTTCTTCATATTACAACATCCCCTGAGGTTTTAGCCTCCTTTTATGCAGGAGGAATTATTCAAATTCTTCGTTATTGGATTACAAGCAATCCCCCAATTCCTGAGGAAACCATTGTAAAAGATGTGGAGCAAGTACTAAGAGCCTTCGCCTTAGGACA
>JAFPBJ010000006.1 GCA_017390525.1 Lachnospiraceae bacterium
GTGCTCTAAAATATACTTTAAAATAGCCATAGTATGAGCTCGATTGCAGTTAAAGGTTCTATCTACAAACTTTACTTGCTTTACCTTATGGTCTAAAAAGAACTGAAGCTCCTTTTCCACTAAGGAAAAATCTCTAAGCCGTACCTTTTTGTCAATAGAGGATAAACAATAGCTACAAGAAAATGGGCACCCTCTGCTGGTTTCATAGTAAATAATTTTGTTCTCAAAGGGAGATAAATCCTCGTATACAAAGGGCACTTCATTTAAAGACATGGTCTCTCTTAAAGGATTTACCTTGATTTCTTCCTGTTCCCTATAAGCAATAGACTGTATACTAGCAAGCGGTTTCCTTTGCAATAGCTCAAGAAAGATTTGCTCTCCTTCTCCTACCATGATTAAATCTAGCTCTTGATACTCTATAAGAAGTCTTTTCGCATCATAAGAGGCCTCTGGACCACCCAGCCAAATAGTTATGTCCTTAGCTACCTTTTTAAGATGCTTCGTAAGCCAAAGCACAGTAGAAATATTCCAAATATAGCAGGAAAAGGCTACCACATCCGGCTTTTTTTCATAAATATCTCGCAGTATTTCAAAGGGCAATTGGTTTATGGTATACTCTGCCACCTCTACCTCTTCTCCTGCTGCCTTTACATAATCTCTTAACGTAAACACCGCTAAATTCGAATGAATATATTTTGCATTAATTGCAACTAATAAAACCTTCAACTGCTACACTCCATTCCTATTTCCATGTTTCATAGCTTCCTTCATATCATACATCTCTCTATCTGCACGTTTTAGGGTATCTCTAATATTGGCATCTATATCCTTATCATAACAAACTATACCATAGGCAAAATCAATAGGAATGTTATGCTCTTCATTATAAAGCTGCTGTCTTCTATGTACCCGTTCCATGGCTTCCTTACATTTTTCAAGAGAGCTTTCTGCTAGCACCATAAACTCGTCTCCACCTAGTCGGTAACAGCTTGCAATGGATCCAAAGCTTTCTCGAAGCAAATCCACACTAGAGGTAATTAGCTGGTCCCCTGCACTGTGACCTAATTCATCATTAATCTTCTTTAAATTATTTAGGTCAATATTAATCATACAATATTTGTCCCAATCTTCCTTCCTTTCCTCTAGCTGAGTAATAATTTCGTCAAAGGCCCTGCGATTGTATATGCCTGTTAAATCATCTACATAAGCAATACTCTTTAAATGTTTCGCTTGGTCTGCTAAGGTAAACTTCTGAAATACATTCTTAAGTAATGTAACCACAATTAGAATTAAAAAGAAACAGATTCCTAGTAAGGTACATATAATAGATTCCAATCCATAATCAAAATAATGCTGAGAAATATCTAGTGCTACTGTAAATGCCAATCCTATCACGCCATATTTTAAATAGCTATAGGTAGGATACTCTTTGGCTAACTGACAGATTTCATAACCACCCTCTAGCGCCACTACTGCAAGTGTAATATGCGTAAAGGTAATAGAAATAGGAAAGTCCATAATACCACATATTTGCAAAATATTACATAACACAAAATTTCCCATTACAAATAGTGCAAGATACTTACAACGGCTCTCTAATTCCTTTCTATAAAATTGCTTCAAAAACCATAATAAAGGTACTGGGATTAACATTAAAATCTCATAATAAAGCAGTTCCTTTGCTTGAACAGGAATACTTAAAAACTGTGCAATATGACTTTGAAGGATAACCCAAATTCCAACTAAAACAGAAAATACAGATAGGTAATAAGCACTTCTAGAAAACATTGGATTTGTTATAAATCTACCAAACAATAGAAGTACAAAGCCTAAAATCACCATAATCGTACCTACAATTAGATTCACACTCTGTTCCTTTAATAATTGTATAAAAAAGTCAAAGGAAGTTCCAATGTAAGATTTTCCTATATATTTTCCATAGAAAGAGTAAGGTGATTGAATGTAAACAGTAATATCCTTTCCTTCCATAGATTTATCAAGAGGCACAATATTCCATATCTTTCCCTTATCCTTCGAAAAAACGCTTCCTTCCTCATTCCCATAAGAATAAATTAGCTCCTCTTCCACATAAACCTCTACGATTTGATGTGTACTTCTAAGGAAAAACGCTTCTCCATTTTTTATGCTTTTCGGTAGCTTCTTTTGCAAAATCAAGGTATCATTTTCCTCATTTTGAACCTTGACAGGAGTAGAAAGCTTTTTTAATTCTCCTCCTATCTGCACCTGCCAATTTGAACTAAAGTCAATCAGCTTCGAAGATGGAAAGGATAATACCTGTTGTGTCCCTGTGGAAAGGACAATACCCAACATAAGTATTACCATTGCAATGGCAAAACCGTATAACGTTTCAACTTTTAGCTTTTTCATTGGTAATCCCTCACTTCCTTTCTCCATTTTTTTCCTATATAGTGAAAATACTATATCTAAGCAACCCTGAACTTCTACATCCATATTACTTAAATATAGTATTTTCCTTCTCAAGCCTTAAACGCTTGCAATCATTAATCTTGTAATGTATCTACAATATACTTAATAGACTCATTAAATTCTTCTGTAGATGAATTGTTAAATAGTAATAATTTATCTACACATTCTGGATCATCTAATTCCTTAGGAATTGTAAAATCTACTCCTGCGATGTATTCATCCCAGTGCTCTAGCTTCCAAGTGTCTCTATCACTATCTCTGTCAATCATTCTTTGCTTACAAACCTCTACGTCTGTTTTTACCCAAATGACTACAAGCTGTGCACCTTTTTCAGCTAAACATTTCTTTAAATCAGCCATATATTTTTTATCTCTGATTTCTCTTGTAAATGGTGCATTAATTAGAACTGTATCGTTATAATCAATAGCTTCAAGAGCTAAATCGATTGTAGCCATATACTCATAGTCTCTAATATTCTCCTCAAAGAAATCTGAGCTACGATTGTATTCTTCACCTGCAACCACAAAGATTTGCTTTGATAATACAATTAAAGTATCCTTGTCCAAATAAACAACATGGTCAAGTGCCTTTGCAATTTCTTTTGATACAAATGTTTTACCACATGCTGGTGGTGATGTTACTAATATAAGTTTTTTCATATGATCTATTCCTCCATGTCAATCGTTTGTGTATCAATATAGATATAAAGCTGGTACCACATTCGAAATTTTAACTACAGTTTTTCAAGATTGTATCACATCTGTCTTAAATATTCAAGTAGATAGCACCATGATTGTTACTAAATATTGTTTTTCTTTTAAAAACTCCCAAGAAAACATACCCCATTGTCGTAAAAATAATTGTTTTTTCTCTACTCTTTTCCTAATATCTTCCTCTGCCTGCACTCCACCTTGCACCCTAAAAATCCCATATCGGCTTAGGTCATGCACCACTCCCTGTAAATAATCTTCTAAAATCTTATCCATGAAAGCACGTTGTTCTCCTACAAAGGCTGCATATTCATAGCCAATTAAAAAGGTACGAAAGCCTCCTATTTGATTGGTTACCCAGTTATGTAGCTCACTCACTGCCACTGTTGTAAGCTCTGAAAAAATATTTTGTATCTCTTGTCTTTCTTCATAGGAAAATTGCTTCTGATATAAGGAAAATAGTGCCACTAATCGACTAATAAGCTGACTATGTAGCCCCACTGCCACCACAACCTCTCCCTCTATATCTTCTGGCAAAGGATTGTTTTTTGGCACATCTTTCATATTACTAAGCTGTTCTTTTACAAGGGAAAAATTTTTCTCCTGTAAATTTTTTATCAATTCATCATATTCCTTTGTTGTAACCTTGAAAAAGTCTAAGGGATACGTTTTTACCATTGGTGTTTCATAACGTTTAATCGCTTCCTCCATAGCTTCTAAATCCCTATCTACTAATATAATCTCCTGATATACCTTAGAAAGCCTTTTTAAATCCAAATCACTACATCTTCCTGCCCCTAATAGCACCAAGCGATCCGTAGTCTTTTCCTTTAAGCCTTCAATTAAGGAGGTAAGCTGATAACGGTAGTCTGTCCAACGTTCATAGCTGTCTTCTATGGTTTCACTAGCAATGAGTCGCTCTAAAATCTTAGTTTCCCCCAAAAATTTTCCTTCATTCATAGCTTTACCCTAGTTACTTTTTTCCAAGATATTGTATGACATCTTTTCTAGTAACAATTCCAATAAATACTTGTCTATCATCTACTACTGGCACAAAATTCTGGTCTAAAATCACCTGAAATAAATCTTCCATATTGGCTTCAATATTGACTGGTTGATTTTTTACATGAAACTTAATATCCTTTACCTTTGTATTGGTAAAATCCTCTTCATCTACATCGCCTTTTTTTAGAATATACCAAAGGAAATCTCCTTCTGTAATGGTTCCTAGGTATTTTCCTTCCTCATTAATAATAGGAACAGCTGTAAAGCCCTTTTCATGTATGGTTTCAATTGCCTTTTTAATAGTAAATTCACTTTCAATCACTGCTACATCGCTTTTGGGTGTTAAAAAAAATGATACGTTCATTGTAACCTTCCCCTTTCTTTTTCCTTTGCTATTATATGACGTACCTTACAAAAACTCAATAGAGTTCACAGTTTTTTAAGGATTCTTCATAAAAACATTACAATTCGTTCTGCTA